>CAZEJJ010000098.1:0-11164 GCA_964512185.1 uncultured Enterobacterales bacterium
CGGTGTCGGTGTCGGTGTCGGTGTCCGTGTCCGTGTCGGTGTCCGTGTCCGTGTCCGTGTCCGTGTCGCCCTCGGGGGGGGCGGTGTCGTCCTTGGTGGTGGGTGGTGGGCAGGCCACCAGGCCCAGACAGAGCAGGGCGGAAAGAAGCAGCTTGGTGTTCATCGTCTCCTCCTGTGGAATGAACAGAGGCTGGCCTGCATCGGCTTGGATCCGAGCGGCCAGACCTCACCGTCGGTCACGATAGTACGACCCGCCAACTGACGAAAGCCGAAAGTCCGCTAGAAGAAATCCCGGACGCGCGCCCGGTGCGTCCACAGGTGGCCCAGCATCGCGCGCTCACCCCGCTCCCAGTCCCGCGCATCGTCGCTCCGCTTGCGCAGGGCCTGGGGCAGGTGCCGCAGGCCGGCGAGCGCCCCGGCCACCGCCGCCAGCGCCGCTCCCCGTGGCAGCTGACCGCCCCAGCCCCTGCCCGCCGCGGCGGCGGTGGCCATGATGCTCCAGCGCAGCCCGGTCCAGGCGGGGGCTCCCAGCAGGGCACTCCAGGGCAGGCTGCGCGCGGCCGCCCGCAGTCGGTTGCGCTCCACCAGGTAGATCTTGCGATGGCCGGCGCGGCCGTAGCTGGCTCCCAGCTCGTGCTCGATGCCCGCCGCGGGCACGTAGACCAGCGGGAACCCCCGCCGGACCAGGCGCAACGAGAGATCCAGATCCTCGCCGAAGGCCCCGAGATCCTCGTCGAAGCCCCCCAGCTCCAGGAAGAGATCCCGCGGCGCCAGGAAGGCCGCGCCGCTCACCGCTCCCAGGCTGCCCTCCCGATCCCAACGCGGACCATCGCTGCATGCCCGACCGCGCGGTTGGTTGTGGCCGTCCGGGAACAGCAGGTGGCCGGCGTTGTCGAGCTGCCCCGGCGATCCCGCCAGCAGGATCCTGGGCTGGTACAGGCCCGGCCCCCCCGCGGCGGCCGCTGCCAGCAAAGCCCCCACCATTTGGGGGTGGGCCACCGTGTCGTCGTTGAGCACCAGCAGCCACCGGGCCCGGGCCCTGGCCGCGCCCCGGTTGACCGCCGCGCCGTAGTGCAGATCGCTGCTGCAGTGCACCAGCCGCAGGGGACAGCCCGCGGGCAGCCGGGCGGGCATGGGCACGCCGCCCCCGCGGCTCAGCACCAGCAGGATCTCGCTGGGGAGGGTGCTCTGCGCCTCGAGGGAGTCGAGGCAGCGCTGCAGGCGATCGCCGCCCTGGTGGGACACGACCACCAGGGAGGCACCGGCGATGAGGGCGGGCTCAGCCATGCAGCCACACCAGCCCACGCGCGCCGTCCACCACCACCTCCTGGCCGTCCTGGAGCAGCTGGGTGGCGCCGCGCAGGTTCACCACCATGGGCAGGCGGTACTCCCGCGCCACGACGGCCCCGTGGGAGAGCTGGCTCCCGAGCTCCAGCACCAGGCCGCCGGCCACGGAGAAGAGAGGGGTCCAGCTGGGATCCACCGCCCGGGCCACCAGGATCTCACCCGCCTGCAGGCGGCCAGCGCACTCCAGGTCGGCCGCCACGCGCACGCGCCCCCGGACCACGCCGGGAGAGGTGCCCAGACCCTGCAGGCGCCGACCGGGCTCGTCGGGCACAGGCACCAGCTCCCGCCCCAGCAGGAAGTCCGGGGGAGGATCGGCACGCCACGCCAGGTGCTGCTCGCGTCGCTGGGCCACCAGTGCGCGCACCTGCTCCGCCTCGAGCTCAGCTCGCACCAGCGCCTCCACCTCGTCGGCCTCCAGGAACCGCACGTCCAGGGGCTCGTGGAGCACCCCCCTATCGCAGGCGGCCTGCCCCACCACCAGGTAGTTCCTCTTGGCCGCGAACAGCAGCCGATCGAAGTGGTAGCGCTGGTTCTCGCGGAGCAGGAGGTAGGCCCGTGTGAGATCCACCAGGTACCGCAGCACCCGCCGCCTCACGGGCTCCTGCACGAGCTCTTCCAGCTGGCGCAGGGCCCGCTGCCCAGCCCGCCCCTGCTCGCGGGCCCGCTCCCTGGGATCGGCTTCGTCGGCGCCCACCGAGTGGCGCAGCAGCGACAGCACGCGCTCGGGATGCTCCGCCCAGCGCGGGCTCATGATCTCCCAGCTGGCCTCCGAGCGATGCCCGTGCCGAGCCAGGAAGGACTCCAGCTCGCGGCCGAAGGGGCTGTTCGGATCGGGCACGACGTCCAGGTCCACCTCCAGCTCGGCCGCCCGCTGGGCCAGCGTCCACAGGTCGTGGTGGGTGGCGATGGTGAGGTTCTCTTCGGGGCAGCGCAGCAGCTCAGTCGCCAGGGAAGCGCCCTGGGGACCCAACCAGACCGCGAGCAGTCCCCCCACCAGCTGGTACCAGAGGTTGGCGAAGAGCAGGCTGGTGACGTGCACCTTGACGTATTCGCGCGCCAGCTCCATGCCCGCCTCGGCCCGGGCCAGCGCCTGGACGGGATCGGTGGCCCCGGCCGGGGGCGCCACCCGCGCGGGTACCTCGCGCTCCAGCCGCAGCTCCAGCTCCTGCCAGGCCTTGTGGTTGCCGAAGGGGTTCCAGCGGAAGCGCTTCCAGCGGCGCTCGTCGAAGGTCTCCCGCAGGATGGCGGCGTAGACCCGCACCCCCGGCGGGCCGGCGAAGCGCGCCATCCAGGCCCGCTCCTCTTCGGGGGGCAGCATGTCCATCATGAAGCGCGGAGGGGGGAGGCCGGGCAGCTTGAAGGCCAGGTGGCGGAACACCGTGGCGTTGATGAAGGGCGCGCCCTGCACCAGCCGCAGCGAGGGGCCGCCACCGAGGAAGCGGTCGGTGGTGCGCGGATAGGCGATGAAGTGCTCGAGCAGTGGCCGCACCAGTGACCAGCCCAGGGGCGTGGCTGGCTCGCTCCAGCGCTCCCCGATGAAGCGGCGGGTCCACAGCGACTCGGCCACGCGGTAGGGCGCGGAGGGCGCGGTCACCGGCCGGGCCTGCAGCAGCCACACCGCGCCGCGCCTGTCCAGCGCCCACTCTACGTCCTGGGGGCAGCGGCCCAGGGCCTCGGCGCGCAGGGCCAGGCGACAGACCCGCATGAGCTGATCGCGGGAGAGCTTGCGGCGCCTGCGACGGCGGCGGGGGACCGGTCGCCAGCCCAGCCCCTCGCGCCCCACCACAAGCCAGCGCTGCTGGGGCTGGACGCTCTCCTCGACCACCTCGAGCCGCACCCGCGCCGCCAGCCGCTGCAGCGGCTCGGGGAGCCGTCGAGGGCGCTGCACCAGGTAGTGATCGGGCACCACGTGACCGCCCACCACCGCCTCGCCCAGGCCCCAGGCCGCCTCGACGGTCATCTCGCGCCAGGACCCCGTCATGGCGTTGACCGAAAAGGCCACCCCGGCGCAGCGAGCGCGCACCAGCTGCTGCAGCACCAGGGCCATGCCCGGCCTGGCGGAGCCCCTGGAGGGGCTCTCCTGCCGAGCAGCGTAGGCCAGCGCCCGCTCACCGAAGGTGCTGGCCCAGCAGCGCCGCAGCGCCAGCTCCAGCTCGGGCCCCGGCCGCACGCCCAGCTCGGAGCGGAACACGCCCGCCCAGGAGTGCTCGTCGCCGTCTTCGTCCACACAGGAGGATCGCACCGCCATCCAGGGCCCCAGCTGCTCGCCCAGCCGGCGCAGCTCGGCGCTGAGCCCCGGGGGCAGCGGGGCCGACTCGACGGAGGCCCGCAGCGCACGGGATCGAGCCGGATCCCCGCTGCGGGCCAGATCGCAGGCGCTGCGCCACAGGCCGTTGCGCCGCAAGAAGTCGCGGAAGACCTCCACCGGCAGCACCACGCCCGCGGGCACGGGCAGCCCGCGGGCCACCAGCCGCGCCAGCCCCAGCGCCTTGCCGCCCACGCGGCGGCGCGGCAGGGAGGCGGCCTGTTCCAGGGGCACTAGCAGCATGGC
The DNA here is from genome assembly GCA_964512185.1 of uncultured Enterobacterales bacterium. Classification (GTDB taxonomy): domain Bacteria; phylum Myxococcota_A; class UBA796; order UBA796; family JAFGLY01; genus CAZEJJ01. The sequence goes on from CAZEJJ010000098.1 coordinate 3,899, forward strand.
GCTTCCTATCACCATCGGCGCCTCGATACGCGCGGCGGCGGCCCCTGCACCACATCCGCGCCGGGTCTGCACGGGGTCGCGAGAGATGCGGACGACGGGAGGGCGCCCGCGCCGATGGTGGTCAGTGCACCCTCGGACAGGCAGAGCTGGAGCGACTCATCTGCGTAGCCGAAGGATAGAGCTCACCACAGAGCACACCGAGAGCACAGAGAGGGCGCAAGGGCTGCCGCTCCTCGCTCGCGCCCAGCGCTCCCCACGGCGACCATGTGGAACAGGCGGGCGCAGACCGGGCAGCAGCCGCCACCACCCCGGGCGCCCCGGCGAGCGGCAGCCTCACCGGTCTCTGTGAGCTCTCTGGTGGGTCCTGGGCCGACCGACGCCCGGCTGGGCGGCCCGCGCTGCACCGCTGAGCTATGATCCGCCGGCCTCCTCAAGGATCCCCCGGGAGCCCCCATGCCCGTTCCGCCCTCCCTGGCCGGAGCCCTGGCCGCCCGCATGCTCAGCGAGGAGCTGTACGAGCGGCTGCGCCACCTGTCCTTCGCCGACGCGGGCCACGGCTACGACGCCTTCGGCCTGCACCCGGCCTACGTGGCCATGGGTGTGGGCATCACGCGGCTGCTCTACGAGCGCTACTTCCGGGTCAGCTCCTACGGGGCCGAGAACATCCCCAAGACGGGCGCCGCCATCCTGGCGTCCAACCACTCCGGCACCCTGCCCATCGACGGCATGATGCTCTGGACCGACGTGGTCCGGAACACAGACCCTCCGCGGGTCCCCAGAGCGGTGGCCGACTACTTCGTGCCCATGCTGCCGGTCATCGGCACCCTCTTCGCCCGCTCGGGCACGGTGGCGGGCAGCCGCGGCAATGTGCGCCAGCTCCTGAACGCCGGTAACCTGATGATGATCTTCCCCGAGGGCGTGCCGGGCATCGGCAAGAACTTCAGGGATCGCTACCGGCTGCGGCGCTTCCGCGAGGGCCACGCCGAGCTGGCCATCCGCCACCGCGTCCCGGTGGTGCCCGTCGCCATCATCGGCGCCGAGGAGCAGATGCCCCAGATCGCCCGCATCGAAGGCGTCTCGCTGTTCGGCATCCCCTACCTGCCCATCACCCTCACGCCGTTTCCCCTGCCGGTGCACTACCACATCCACTACGGCGAACCCATCTCCCTGCACGAGGACTACCGCCGCCCACAGGCGGACGATCCCGAGGTGGTGGCCGAGGCCGCCGCGCGCGTACAGGCCGCGGTGCAGGATCTGATCGACGAGGGCCTGGCCCAGCGCGAGGGGGTGTTCAGGTGAGCTCCGTGCTGGTCACAGGTGCCTGCGGCCCCGTGGGTGAGCGCCTCGTCCGCTCGCTGCTGGCGGACAGCTCGGTGGACCACGTGCTGGCGGTGGGTCTCAAGGCCCAGGAGTCCGCGCTGCCGTTCTCCCAGCCCTCGCGGCTCACCTACCTGCAGGTGGACGTGGGCCGCAACCGGCACCTGCGCCGCCTGCTCTTCGGCCCGGTGCGCGACCTGGGTGTCGAGACCGTGTTCCACACCCCCCAGGTGGAGAGCGCCAAGACGGGTGGCAGCCGCGTACACAAGCAGAACGTAGAGTCCACCCGGCAGATGCTGGCCATCGCCGAGCGCCACCCCACCATCCGCGCCTTCATCTACCGCTCCTTCGCCGAGGTCTACCAGATCCAGGCGGATCTGCCGGCCCTCATCGAGGAGGATCACCCCCTCAACCTCCAGGGCGGTGCCCCCCAGTGGATCCGCGATCGCGTCGAGGCCGATCTCACCGTCTGCGCCGCCATGGGCCTCTCCCGCCTGCGCATCGTCGTGCTGCGCTGCGCGGAGATCCTCGCTCCCGGCTGCGGCAGCCAGCTGCACGACTACCTGGAGTCCCCCATCTGCCTGCGCCCGGGCGGCTACAACCCCATGATCAACGTGCTGAGCATCGGCGACCTGGTGCGCGCCATGGAGAAGGCCCGCCAGGGCCATGTGCAGGGCGTGTTCAACATCCCCGGCAAGGACACGCTGCCCCTGTCCACGGCCATCCTCAAGTGGGGCCGCGTCTCCCTCCCGGTGCCGGGCAACTGGCTCACCCCCATCTACGCCTGGCGCCGCCGCGTCACGGGTCACGACTTCCGCTACGGCATGAACCGCCGCCGCTTCACCTACAGCGGAATCCTGGACGGCACGCGGGCCCGCGAGGTCCTGCGCTACGAGCCCAAGAACGGGATCGACTGGCCCCTGCCTGTGAGCGAGGCCTGGGGCCCTGGCTGGAGAGGCTAGCCCACCTGTGACCCCGGGGGGCTTGACACCCCCCTGGCATCGGGGCATATTGGCTCCTGACAGGGAACGCCGTCAGCGGCACCCGGTCAGAAGAGGGACGCGGCATCGTCCGCAACGTCCCCCCCGTAGACGAGGCGCGGCCACATCGGTCGCAGCGTCCTTCGAGGCGCCCCTACAGTTCCGCGCAGCGCGCCGTCCACAGACCGACGGCACCTGGGCGCAAGCTGTGACGACGGGATGATCAAGCAGAAACAACGCTCACCCGCGAACCGGCGACCATCCTCTCCCCCCGGAGGGTGACTACCACCGATGCAAGTCCGGCCCGACAACCCGATCATCGTGCAAGGGGATGGCAAAGTCATCCTCGAGACCCGCCACAGGCGCTACGAGCAGGCCCGCGATTTCCTGGCCCGCTTCGCAGAGCTCGAGGCGAGCCCCGCGCACCTGCACACCTACCGGATCTCCAGCCTCTCCTTGTGGAATGCCGCCAGCGCTGGCATGAGCACCCAAGAGGTCCTCACCGAGCTTCGTTCCTTCTCCAAGTTCGATGTGCCCGCCGAGGTGGTGCAGACCATCGAAGACACCATCGAGCGCTACGGCCTGGTCAAGCTGCTCCCCCATCCCAGCGAGCCCAGGCGCCTCATCGTGGTCCACTTCGCCACCGCCTACGTGGCCAAGCTGGTCTCCCAGATCGACGTGGCCCGCGAGATGATGCACCGGGAGACCCGCCGCAGCCCCTGGGTCATCGAGGCGGGCCACCGCGGCATCTTCAAGCAGCGGCTGCTGCTGGCCGGCTGGCCCATCGAGGATCTGGTGGGCTTCCTGCCCGGGGCCCGGCTGGACGTGAAGCTCCGCGAGACCACCCGCACCCTGGCCGAGCCCTTCCGAGTGCGCGACTACCAGTGGGCCTCGGTGGAGCGCTGGTACCAGGAGGGCCAGCCCGCTGGCGGCCACGGCGTGGTGGTGCTGCCCTGCGGCGCCGGCAAGACCATCGTCGCCATGGCGGCCATGACCCGCCTGCAGACCCACACCCTGATCCTGGCCACCAACCAGGCGGCCGTGAACCAGTGGAAGCGCGAGCTGCTGGAGCGCACCTGGCTCACCGAAGAGCAGGTGGGCACCTACACCGGTGAGAACAAGCAGGTGCGCCCCGTCACCATCGCCACCTACCAGATCCTCACCTGGCGCAGGTCGCGCGACGCCGACTTCGCCCACCTGCACATCTTCCGCGACCACGACTGGGGCCTGCTGGTCTACGACGAGGTCCACCTGCTGCCCGCCCCGGTGTTCGGTGCCACCGCCGAGCTGCAGGGCCGCCGCCGCCTGGGCCTCACCGCCACGTTGGTGCGCGAAGACGGCCGCGAAGGCGATGTCTTCTCCCTGGTGGGTCCCAAGCGCTACGACCTGCCCTGGCAGGAGCTGGAGCGCGACGGCTTCATCGCCGAAGCTCGCTGCTGGGAGGTGCGCGTCCCCTTCATCAACGGCGAAGAGCTGCGCTACGAGAAAGCCTCCGAAGCCGAAAAATTCCGCCTCGCCGCGCTCAACCCGGCCAAGGTCAAGGTGGTCCAGGACCTCGTGCGCCGGCACAAGGGCGACAACGTGCTGGTCATCGGCACCTACCTGGAGCAGCTGCACGTGCTCGCCCGGCGCCTCAGGGCCCCGCTGATCACCGGCAAGACTCCCCAGAGCCGCCGCGAAGATCTCTACCACAAGTTCCGCACCGGCGAGATCAAGCTCCTGGTGGTCTCCAAGGTGGCGAACTTCAGCATCGACCTGCCCGACGCCAACGTGGCCATCCAGGTGTCCGGCAGCTTCGGCTCCCGCCAGGAAGAGGCCCAGCGCCTCGGTCGCATCCTGCGGCCCAAGAAGGCCGGCGCCGACTGGTACTCGGTGGTCACGCGCGACACCAAGGAGCAGGAATTCGCCCATCGCCGGCAGCTGTTCCTCACCGAGCAAGGCTACCGCTATTCCATCCAGGATCGAGGCCAGGGATGACCCTCCGTCCCCGGCCTCGCACTCCGCTGCAGCTGATCAGAACCCGCCTGCCCGCCGCCTCGGACGGGCCGAGAGGATCCCATGGCAACCAGACGCCATCGTCGAGGACGTAGGAGCCAGTCCAGCGAACCCGCCGTCGCCCTGGCCAACACCGGACGCAACCCCAAGCGCCACCGCAGCCGCTCACGCCGCGGCCGCCCCGCCGGCGGTATGGCGCGCAGGCGCCGCCTGTCCCGCAACGAGATGGAGGCGCTGGCTGACTACTTCAGCCGCATGCCCGAGCCACTCGTGGCCGCGTTCTACAAGGGGCTGGGCGGACAGCCGGGGCGCGTGGCAGGGCGGGATCGCATGATTCAGCTGGCCGTGCGCGCCGTGGCCCAGGGATCGCGACTGGGCAGCCTGCTCAAGGGCATGCACGAGCGCGATCGCCAGGCCCTGGCCATCCTCATCCAGGTGGGCGGGCTGGCCCATGCGGCCGAGTTCCACCGCGAGCTCTACCTGTCCCTGGGGGGCCACGACAACGAGTGGCGCCGGGTCATGCAGCGCCTGGGCGAGCGGGGCATGGTCTTCGCCTCCGACCAGCGGGACAGCGAGTTCTTCTACCTGATGCCCCACCCCATGGTGGACCACCTGGTGGAGCATCTGCAGCCCGACATGGTGCTGCCCACCTTCCAGAACGACGAGATCCAGGTGGTGGACGAGCGCCCCTTCTGCCCGCCGCTGGGGTTCTCCATCACCTCGCTGGCCACCTACATGGACCAGCGCCCTCCGCGCCTCACCCAGCGCCAGGAGATCTACAAGGTCCATAAAGAAGAGCTGGACCAGTTCTTCGGCCAGGTCTGGAACCCGGACTCCGAGCTGTTCAACCTGCACGTCGACTTCCTGATGATGCACGGCATGGTGGAGCTGCGCGGTGACCGCATCAGCGTCAACATCGAGGTGGTGGAGCAGTGGCTCAACCTCGACGCCGAGGACCAGCGCGAGCTCATCTTCCAGGCCCTGGAGCAGCGCTTCCCCCACGCCGAGTGGATCCTGTGGGCCATCGCCGAGGGCAAGGGAGCCTGGATCCCTGACAAGCCCCTGCAGGCCCTGTATCGACGCTGGGTCCGCGGCGAGGACTGGCGCACGCGCTTCCACCAGAACCTGTTCGCCGCCGCCCGCACCCACGAGCGCGAGAGCTTCAGCTTCGCGCCGCTGGTGAACACCGGCATGCTCGAGCTGGGGTCCTGGGGCCGCGAGAAATTCTATCGCCTCTCTCCGCGCGCCCAGCACCTGCTCTTCCCCCCCTCCGACGACGGCTTCAAGCAGTTCTATCTCACGCCCAGCTTCGAGATCATGGCCCCCGCGGGCCTGGCCCCCGTGCTGCTGTCCCGCGTGGGTGAGCTGGCCGAGCTGGTGGGCTGCGATCGCGCCAACACCTACAAGATCACCGAGGTCACCATCGAGCAGGCGCTGCTCAAGGGCTGGCGCCGGGACGATGTGCTGGACTTCCTCCGGGACAACAGCCAGATCGGCCTGCCCGAGAACGTGGAGCAGACCCTGCGGGGTTGGATGGGCCACCACGGAGACGTGGAGTTCCACGAGACCGTGCTGCTCACCGTGCACCGCTCGGCCATCCGCAAGCTGGAGACCCACAAGAAGCTCAAGCCCTTCCTGCTGCACCGCTTCACCCCCGGCATGTACGCGGTGGACGCCAGCCGCCTGGGCGAGATCCGCAAGGCGCTGCGCAGCTCCGGCTTCCACCCCAGCGACGACCTCCGCCGCTATCCCGCCACCAGCGCGGGGGTCGAGGCTCGCGATCGGCTGGCCAAGGTGGTCTCCGATGCGCGCAGCGAGAGCGACGACCCGCTGGCCCGCGCCCACGCCGAGGACACCCCCCCCGAAGAACTGCACCCCGTGCCGGGCTCGGGCATCCGCGACCGCAAGTCGCGCCGCGGTCGCTCCGCCCTGCCCCCCAAGGTCACCCCCAGCCAGGCCGACAAGAAGGTGCGCGAAGCCATCACCGACGGCAAGAACCTCGAGATGGTGTACGTCACCCGCGACGAGCGTCGCACCCTCATCAAGCTGGCCCCCGAGCGCCTGGCCATCAACCGCGAGGGCCTGCCCGTCCTGGTGGCCCGCAACCTGGAGACCGACGAGCGGCTCACCTACCGCATGACCCAGATCGAGCGGCTCAAGCTGATCCCGGCCGGCTAGCCGCGCGCCCACGAGCTCCTCGCCGGCTCCCCGCAAAGAGCAGGTCAACAGGCGGGCCCTCCAGCGCCACTCACCCCAGGAGAGCGACCTTGGTGTTATCATGCGGCGTCGTCCTCCCCCCCGGATCCATCCGCCGCGGGGTCTCGAATATTGCCCGGTGAACGAGTCCCATGACCCCAACTGAAGACACCAGCGCCCCCCAGACCGGCCAGGCTGATCGCAGCTTCGAGCAGGCCCTGGCGGCGCTCGAGCAGCGGGTCAAGCGCCTCGACTCCGGGGAGCTGCCCCTCGAGCAGGCCCTGAGCCTGTTCGAAGAAGGCGTAGCGCTGGTCCAGGAGTGCCACGACAAGCTCGATACCGCCGAGCAGCGCATCGTGGAGCTCACAGGCAGCGCCGACCACCCGGGCGAAAAGCCCTTCCAACCGTAAGCGCAGCCCCGCCCCCCCGTTTCCAGCCGGACACGCAAGGAGGATCAGCCCATGTTCGACGACGTTGGACGCGCCAGGGCGGTACGGGCTCCTCGCGAGGCCGGCTCGATCCTGCTCTCCATGGCCATCAACTGCTCCTTCGTGGGAGCCTTGGCGTTCGCCAGCTTCGAGGTCGCTGAAGAAGTCCTCGATGACGACGGCCCCATCGAGGTGAGCTTCTTCGAGGAAGCCCCTCCCGAAGAACCCGAAGAGGTCGCCCCTCCCCCTCCCCCGCCCCCCCCCCCCCCCCCCCCCCCCGCACCCCCCCCCCCCCCAGAAGAAAAAAAAAAAACCCCCCCAAACGTGGAGCCCGAACAGGGGCCCCCCCC
>CAZEJJ010000098.1:11174-28930 GCA_964512185.1 uncultured Enterobacterales bacterium
ACAGCCCGAGCCCGAAGAAGAAGAAGAAGAGGACGCCGAAGAGGTGGAGCCCGAAGAGGTCCCCGACGAACAGGAGCTGGACGACGTCCAGGACCTGCGCCAGGACCTCGACGACGCCACCAAGTTCAAGCACCAGGACGCCGGCATGGAGGGCGGCGTCGAAGGTGGCGTGGCTGGCGGTGTCGTGGGCGGCACCCTGGGCGGCGTGCCCGGTGGCCAGCTGGGCGGTCAGCTCCAGCAGGTGCGCGCGGTGCACTGGTCCGAGGTCAAGGTCAAGAAGCGCGTCAAGCCCAAGATGCCCGACGCCGCGCGCGAGCTCAACATCGCCGAAGAGCGCTGCCAGGTGCGCTTCTTCATCGACGAAAAGGGCGTCCCCTACGACGTCAAGCTGGAACGCTGTCCCGCCATCTTCCACGAATCGGCCCTGGAATCGGCCTGGAAGTGGCGCTTCTGGCCCATGAAGGTCGACGGCAACGCAGAGAAAGCACAGTTCGTGCTGGTCATCGTCTACAGGCTCACCGGCTGAGCCCCCTGCAGCAGAGGTCCTGAAACATGTCTTTCTCCTTCGAGGAAATCTGGGCATCCATGGGTATCGTGGCCCTCACGGTCATCGTCACCCTGTTCATCATGTCCATCGCGTCGGTGTACGTGGCCATCGAGCGGCTCATCACCTTCACCAAGGCCCGCGCCCAGTCCCGCACCCTCGCGTCCGCCATCGGCGAGCACCTGGCTACGCGCGACACCGCCGCGGCCCTGGCCCTCACCGAGTCCGAAGAATACCGGCACTCCTACCTGGGCCACCTGCTCAAGGCGGGCCTCAAGGAGCTCACGCAGCGCTTCGACGGGCACGGCCGCGACGCCGCGAGCCGCGCCATGGAGCGCGCCGCCCTGCGCGAGGCCCTGGACCTCAAGAAGGGCACCGGCATCCTGGCCACGGTGGGCTCCACCGCCCCCTTCGTGGGCCTGGTGGGCACCGTGTTCGGCATCATCAACGCCTTCGCTGGCATGGCAGAGTCCGGCTCCGGTGGGCTGGCCTCCGTCTCCGGCGGCATCGCCGAGGCCCTGGTCACCACGGCTCTCGGCATCGCCGTGGCCATCATCGGTGTGTGGCTGTTCAACTACTTCAACGCTCGCGTCGAGCTCATCATCAACGACATGACCGTCTCGGTGCAGGAATTCGCCGACTGGATCGAGAAGATGCTCATCGAGGACGACGAAGCTGCCGCCAAGCCCGCCGGAGACGGCGCCCTGGCCAGCAAGGGATAGGGTCGCTCCATGGGCGCGAAGGTCGGAGGAGACAAGGGCGGCCCCATGGCCGACATCAACGTCACGCCCCTGGTGGACGTGGTGCTGGTGCTGCTGATCATCTTCATGGTGATCACGCCCATGCTGTCCTCGGGCATCGACGTGAAGCTGCCCGAGTCCACCACCGCCACCACCACCCAGGACGTGGGTCAGCACCTGGTGATCAGCATCCGCGAAGACGGCGTGCCTTTCGTGGACACAGAGAAGTCGAGCCTCGACGCCCTGGTGGATGATCTCAACCAGGCCCTGCGCCAGGATCCCGACAAGAGCCTGCTGGTCAAGTCCCACGCCGACCTGGACTACGGCGGGTTCCGCGCCGTCACCGATCTCATGGCCCAGAACGGTGTTCCCATGGTGCTCATCGCCGCCGAGACCCCCTCTGAAGGCGGCGCCGAAGAGGGAGAGGAGTAGCCATGGGCATCAAGGTCGAGGGTGGCCGCGGGCCCGACAGCGAGATCAACGTCACGCCGCTGATCGACATCGTGCTGGTCATGCTCATCATCTTCATGGTGGCGGTGCCCATCAAGATCGAGGAGATCGCCGCCAACCTGCCCAAGAACACCCAGGTGGTGCAGCCCGAGGCCATCCCCGAGGATCAGCTGGTGGTCATGGGCTTCGAGGACGGCAGCTATGGGCTCAACAAGCTCCCCATGGAGCTGTCGGCCATCTACGAAGAGCTGCGGGTGCGCCTCAAGTTCAAGAAGAGCCGCGTCGTGTTCGTCGACGCCCATCCGGCCATCAAGGTCAGCAAGGTCATCAAGCTGATGGACGTGGCCCGTCAGGCGGGCGCGGAGCGCGTCGCCCTGGCCCGGCTCAAGCCCGAGGGCCCGCGCCGCTACTCCGAGGAGGAGATCGCCGCGATGGAGATCCTCTCCGCCGAGCAGCTCATGGAGCTGCGCAAAGAGAGACGCGCCGAGAAGGCCGCCGAAGAAGCCGAGGCCGAGGGCGCGCCCGAGTAACCGTCAGCCCCCCCGCCACCGGGCAGCCCCCACGAGGCAGAGCGAGGCCAGCAGGCCCGCCAGGCTGAGCAGCAGGCCCTGACGGGTGGAGCTGAGCTGCGCCTCTACGCGCAGGGTCCGGGGCAGGCCGCCTTCGAAGCACAGCGCGCCGTCCTCGCGCCGCTGGGCGGGGGGATCGAGCCGATAGTGATCCCAGGGGGGCAGGTTCAGGCCCATGCAGCTGCCCTGGGAGACGGGCAGCCGAAGCTCGATGGCGTCGTGGGCCACGATCCGCACGGCTTCGGGCTCGGGGATGGCCACCGGCACCCAGGTGTCGCGGGGCAGCTGCAGCCGCTGCAGGCTGAGCACGTCGTAGCAGTTGGCCACCCACCCGCCTCGCTCGAGCAGGGCCTGCTGGTGGGCCATGACCTCGGGATAGGCGTCGAAGCCATCGAGGAAGCCCGAGTACTGGCTGATGAGGTGGGGTACGCCGCTGGAGGGCGCCGGCGGATAGACGGCCCGCACGGCGGCCAGAGGGACCACGCGCCAGGTGCCCACCAGGACGGCGGTCTGGGCCAGGGGTGGCAGGCAGACGAGCCCCGCCAGCACCACCGCCGCTGGCGCGCGGCCCCAGCGACGGCGCAGCCAGGGCTCCGCCAAGGCCACCCCGCTGGCGGCGAGGATGGCCAGCCCGAGCACCACGAGCGCCTGGTAGCGCACCAGGGCGCGCACCGACCCCACCACGGGCACGAAGGAGAGCAGCCGGCCCAACCCGAAGGGGTGCGCGTTTCCGAGGGCGAGCCACAGGCCCGCGAGCACCAGGGCCCAGCCGTACAGGGTAGGCAGCAGGGCCGCTCCGGGCAGCTGCCGCCTCCAGCGACGCACCAGCAACAGGGCGGCCAGCCCCAGGGCCAGCAGCCAGGGAGCCGGCCCTACGAAGGCGTTGTACTCCGACGCCGGCCAGATGGCGCCGGGCAGGAAGAGCTCGAGGGGCTCGGTGTAGGGCCCGTGCACCGCCAGCGCCGAGCCGTACAGCAGGTGGGTCAGCTGGTTGGCCTCGGGCACCACGCCCTGACGCGGGAAGTCGCTCTGCCAGGCCAGGATAGGCCACAGCTTGTAGGCCGCGAGCCACGCTCCCAGCAGGTGGGCGCCCAGGGGCGCGACCAGGCTCCGCAGGGCAGACCCCCAGCCCACCCGCGCGGCAGCCAGGCCGGCCTTCAGCAGCAGGAAGAGGGGCACCGCCGGGTACAGGTAGAACAGGGCCACCGGCAGCCCACCCGTGAAGAAGACCAGGCCCAGCAGCACGCCCAGCGCGAGCATCTTCCAGCCGGCGGCCTCGACCCGCTCGGGTCGATAGCAGCGATCGAACCACAGCAGCAGCACCGGCACCAGGAACAGGAAGGCGAAGCTGGCCTGTCCCCCCTGGAACTTGGTGGCGAACTGTCCGCTGGCCACGTAGAGCAGCGCCCCGACGGTGGGGGCCGGCCCGGGGCCCAGCCAGCCCCGCAGCAGCCTCCGCAGGGCCCAGAATCCCACCACCGCCATGAGCACCCAGGCCGCCAGCAGCGCTGGCAGGGGTGGCAGCGCGTAGGCGAACAGGCTGGGCCAGGCTCCCGCCCAGCTCTGGGGGTTGGCCAGCTCGGGCCGCCCGCCGCAGAGCTGGAAGTTCCAGGTGGGCACCGTGCCGTGCTCCCACAGGTGCAGCCGCAGCGTGGCCGCCATGGAACCGAAGTAGTCCCAGTCGCCCACGCCCTGCGCGGCGGCCAGGGGCTCGCTGCACCGCCAGGCGTTCTCCACCGGGAGGGAGGCGGGATCCATCAGGCGGCGCTGGCTGGCGGAGGGCCCGCCGCGATCCAGCCCTGGTACTCGTCTTGCAGCTCCTGGGCGATGGTGCGCAGCTGCTCACGCCGCCAGCCCGCGCTGTCGCGCGCCGGATGGAACTGCACGGTGATGGTGCCCGGGTAGACCTTCCAGTCATCGGGCCGGAGCCGTGGGTGCACGCCGTGGAAGACCATCGGGACGATGGGCGCCCCGGTGTCGAGGGCCAGGTGGAAGGCGCCCAGCTTGAAGGGCTGCAGCTCGCCCGTGCGAGACCGGGTCCCCTCCGGGGCGATGGCCGTGCTGAGGCCATGGCGCCGGAGCTCTTCACCCAGGCGCTTGATGCTGGCGTGGGCTTTCTTGCGGTTGCGGCGATCCACGAAGTGCCCGCCCAGCAGCCACCAGGCCTGCCCCAGCACGGGGATGTAGGCGAAGGACCGCTTGCCCAGGTAGCAGAAGCGCGGGACGTTCAGGGCGGCGAAGATCAGCACCTCCAGGAACGAGGCGTGGTTGAAGATCAGGACGCGCGCCCTGGGCGTCGCGACATGCTCACGCCCGAGCACCGAGAGCCTGATGCCGGCGATCCACAGGCAGGGCCACCCGTACAGGGGAGCGAAGAGGTTCAGCAGCCGACGCCGCAGCAGGCCCAGCGTGAGCAAGCTGGCCAGACTCGCGCTTCCGAGCACCAGAATGGTCCACCAGAACACGAAGATCCAGAACAGCACCGACCGCAGCCACCTCATGGCCGGATCCTATCAGGGCCACGCCTATGCGCCGCTGATCTGCACGCCTTCGATCACCAGGCTGGGTGCCAGCAGGGTGGAGTACAGCCAGGGATCGTTGCCCAGGGCCACCAGGCTGCCGAACAGCTCCACCAGGTTGCCCGTGGCGTTCATCTCGCCCACCGCGGCGCCGATCTCGCCGTCTTCGATGAGGTGACCCTCGAGGCCGAAGGAGAAGTCGCCGGTGGTGGAGTCGCTGTTTCCGCCCAGCCAGCCGGTGACGTAGATGCCCTGCCCCACCTCGGCCAGCAGGGCCTGCAGGTCCTTGTCACCCAGGCTCACCACCTGGTTGGACGAGGAGCCGGTGGTGGGCGCCATGCTCGCCTTGCGCCCGTAGTAGGTGTCTACGTAGACATTGCGGGCCACGCCCGCCTCGATGATGGGCAGCTGCCGCGCGGCGATGCCTTCGCGGTCGAACAGCCTGGAGCCGAAGCCGCGCACCAGCAGCGGGTCGTCCAGGATGCTGAGCTTGTCGGAGGCGATGGGCTGGCCCAGCTTGTCGGTCCAGAAGGACCGGCCCTGCTGGATGGCGCGGGCGCTGCCCGGAGCGAGCAGGGAGCGCAGCAGGCGCCCGGCGGCGCGGGAGTCCACCACGATGGTCTGCACCCCGGTGGGGCCCTTGACCGAGCCCAGACGCGCCAGCGCCCGCCGCAGGGCTCCGCCGCCCACGGCTTCGGGCTGGGACAGGTCCGTGACGAAGTGCCCCCCCAGGTAGTCGTAGTTGGAGGGACGCCTGTCGCCTTCGTCCTGCAGCGAGACCTGGGAGACCAGCCAGATGCCGGTCTCCTGCTTGGTGCCAGAGAAACCGTTGGAGCTGGCGGCGGCGGACTGGGAGTGGCTGTCCTGCGCCGTGCTCGTGACGGAGATGACCTTCTCGTGGTCCCCCGCGACGGTGTCCATGGCCTGGCACCAGGCCTGGCGCTGGTGCTGGGTGACCTGGTCGAGGCCGGCGTCCACCAGGTCGAGATCCACCTGGGGGCGGCCCTCGAACAGGGCCGGATCAGGGATCACCCGGTGGGGATCCGGCTGCAGCGCCCTGGTGAGCTTCACGGCCTCCGCCACGAAGGACCCCAGGGGCTCGGGGCGCAGGTCAGTGGTGCTGTGGACCGAATAGCGGCCCTCGGCGTAGATCTCCACGCTCAGGGAGCGGGAGGTGTTCTCCTGCACCTTCTCGAGCGCGCCGTCCCGGGTGGTGAATTCGACGGAGCGGTTGCGGCTCGCGCCGGCCCAGCACTCGTCGGCGCCAGCGGCCTTGCAGAGCTCTACGGCCTGCTGTGCCCGCTCCAGGAGCTGATCAAGCATCTTCGCCTCCTACGGTGATGGAGGAGACCAGGGTGGTAGGCAGCCCCTGGGAGACGGGCACGCCCTGACCGGCCTTGCCGCAGGTCCAGCCGCCCGTGTCGAGCTTGAAGTCGTCGGCCACCATGGTGATCTTGCCGAGCACATCGGGCCCGTTGCCGATGATGTTGGTGTCCTTGATGGGAGCGGTCTGCTTGCCGCCTTCGAGCAGCCAGCCGTTCTTCACGTAGAAGGTGAAGTCGCCCGCCCCGATCTTGACCTGCCCGTTGGTGAAGGTCTCGGCCACGATGCCGTTGTCGACAGAAGCGATGATCTCTTCGGCGGTGTGTGGACCGTTCTCCATGAAGGTGCAGCGCATGCGCGGCACTGGCGAGTGCCGGAAGGACTGGCGCCGGCCGTTGCCCGTGGGCGCCACGCCGTAGTGCCGGGCGCTGATGCCGTCGTGCATGAAGCTCTTGAGGATGCCGCCCTCAACCAGCCTGGTGTACTGGGTGGCCACGCCCTCGTCATCGACGTTCAGGGCGCCGCGCTCGTTGGGCTCGACCCCCGAATCGACGATGTTGACGTGCTCGGAGCTGACCTTGCGCCCCATCATGTCGGCGAAGATGCTGATGCCCTTGCGGTTGAAGTCGGCCTCCATGCCATGGCCGATGGCCTCGTGCAGCAGGATGCCCGAGGCGCCCGCTGCCAGCACCACCGGCAGCTCACCCGCGGGCGGGCGGCGAGCCTCGAAGAGGATCATGGTGCGATCCACCGCCTGGTTCACCAGCAGGTCCACCTGCTCCTGGTCGTAGAACTCGAAGCCGCGGCGCCCCGCCAGGTTCGAGCTGTTGGACTGCACCTCTTCGCCCTTGCGGGCGGTGATGGTGCACCACACGCGGGTCATGGGGCGCACGTCGATGTGGAGCTTGCCGGTCATGTCGGCCACCAACACGTGGTCCTCGTAGTCGGACCAGAGCACCCGGACTTTTTCTACCGCCGGGTCTGCCGCCTGGGCCTGAGCCGCGATGCGCTCCACCAGGGGGAGCTTCTGGTCCACGCCCACCTCGGCCAGCGGGCGGGCGATGGTGTAGAGCCCCTTGTGCTCAACGAAGCGGAAGCTCTCGATGGGCGCGCCACCGCCCGCCTGGGCGATGGAGCTCGCGGTGCGCGCGGCCTGCAACATGGACTCTAGGGTGAGATCCTCGGTGAACGCGTAGCCGGTCTGATCGCCCACGACGCAGCGCAGCCCCACGCCCAGGTCGACGCTGGAGCTGGCCTTGGAGACGATGCCGTCTTCGTGGGTGAGGCTCGCGGACCGGCTGTGCTGGAAGTACAGCTCGGCCTGATCGGCACCCTTGGAGGTCAGCTCCGCCAGGACCCGGCGGATGAGGGCCTCGTCGATGCTGAACCACTCCAGGAAGGGATCGGCGGGGGTGACGGCGGTGGTGGGGGGCACGGTCTGCCCGCAGCCCACCAGGAAGCGCGGCACGGAGAGCACGCAGACGCCGGCCACACCGGCGCCCATGAACTCACGACGCGTGGGAGATCGCATGGTGACTCCTGCGTTTGAGCGACAAAAGCCCCTAACGCGCCCTTGGAGCGCGGCTAACGGGCCGCACCCCGACCTGTATCGCAGCTCGCCACCGAGGAGCCTGCAGGAGGCTACTCGTAGTCGGCTTCGGCCTCGACCCGGCGCCGCTTCAGCTCGGCCTCGACGTCGCGAAGCACGGTCTTGCGGGCCTTGTGGGCTTCTTCGTAGCGGGCGACCTTGAGCAGGTCGATGCGGTCGAGACCGGACATGGCCACGCGCACCGCCTTGACGTTCAGATCATCGTAGTCGTCGATGGGCGGCCGCGTGATGTGCTCCAGGCGATCCTGGACCACGCCCTCAACCCTGGGCGCCACGCTGGACACCACCGGCACCTCGGCGACCCGCTCCAGGAGATCTCCCGCGGTCTCCAGGGCGCGCTTCTGCAGCTCCCAGGCACGCTCTTCGGTCTCATCACGCAGGTCGAGCACGCCGCTCTTGAGCTTGCGCCCGACCTCGGCGCTGCGGGCCTGCAGCTTCTCCGGGGCGGCACGCAGCCGGTCCGGCACGTCCTTGAGGCGGTCGGGGACGTCCTTGAGACGCTCGCCCACGCCCTTCAGGCGCTCGGGCACCTGGTTCAGCTCTTCTCGCAAGTCCTTCATGATGTCGGCTACCATGGCTCACTCCTATCAATGAACGGGGGTTCAGTTCGGAGTCCACCTACACACCTGCCGAGCGTACGTCAAGATGAATGTGCGTCTTCACGGATTTGGGTCAGGCGGGCGGCCTCCGGTCAGGCCGGGCGCTTCATCGCCAACAGGGCCGCTCCCAGCAGCATGACGACGACCGCGCCGATGCTGATGCCCAGGCTGGGCTTGAGGGCGCCCTCGGCCCCCCCGATGATGCCGATGCCGTACGCCGCGTAGCCACCCATTCGAATCCAGTCCATGCTTGCCTCCGTAAGACAAGGCTAACGCGCAGACACCAGGAGGACCCTCGAATCCGCCGCGGCACCGGGCGCCGCCGCGCGCCAGCCAGCGCCCCGGCCCGGGGTTAGGCTGCCGGGACCCGCAGCCAGGGTGGCGCCATGCCCGACCACAGCAGCCTCGAAGCCGCGCTGCGCGACCGCGTCCGACACGATGAAGCCGCGCACGGCCGCCGCAATCGCCAGACCGACAGCCTCTGGGACCACCTGCAGCGTGTGGCCCGGCTCGCCGAGCGGCTGGGCCGCGCAGAGGGCGTGGACCCACTGGCCTGCCGCCTGACGGGCCTGTTCCACGACGCCGGAAAATTCAGCCACGGCGGCTACCACCAGGATGACATCCCCGAAGAGGTGCAGTCCGTCGCGGTGCTGCGGGAGCTCACCGCAGACGCCGGGCTGCCGCCCGAGCTGGTGGAGCAGGTGGCCCTGGCCATCATGCAGCTCTACCGGGACGACCCCGAGCCCACGCCCCTGGCCCGGGTGCTCTTCGACGCCGACAACCTCGACAAGCTGGGGCCGCTCGGCGTCGCCAACTTCTTCATCAAGGCCGGGCTGCGGGGTGGAGGCCTGTCCCAGAAGCTGCTGCACTCCTTCACCACCGAGCTCACCTACGCCCGCCACGCCGAGCGCAGCATGATGACCGCCACGGGCAGGGAGCAGGCCGCGCCGCGCGCAGCCGACACCACCCGCTCCCTGCACGAGCTCCTGCGCACCCTCCGCGAGGACGGCCTGTACGACTTCCAGGTCCACGAGGTGCAGTTCGAGGGCCTGCTGCTCGACGTGGTCGCCCCTCGGCGATGCGGCTGCGGCGCCGGGCTGGAGCGCAGCTGCTGGACCCAGGAGGGCATCAAGTGCACCGAGATCCACCTGCAGCACCGCTGCCAGGGCTGCGGCGAGCTCCTGAAGCTGCGCTTCTGCCGTCCCAAGCTCCGGTCCTGAGCTCCCAGAGCGGCCATGCAGGGGCCGCAGATCAGGGTCAGCGGTATATGCGCTCGGAGCGGACTCTCGCCCAACAGAGCGGCGACGAGAGAGGGCCCGAACGGGCTTGGCAAGCCCAAAGTCGACGGGCACTGATCTCGCCCAGGTGATCGGCCGAGGAATTGGTTTTCGTCATGATCTGGGGCCTATTGACAGGTCCACCGGCCCGGCGTAAACAGTGCCCTTCGCTACGTAAGGCGAGGTTTTTTTTCCGTCAGCCCCCCTACCAGCCCCTATTCAACGAGAGACAAGATCATGGCAGCTGGAAACGTCAAGGAGGACGTCTGGATCCCGACCTGTTGCGGGCAGTGCTACTGCATGTGCGGCATCAAGGTCAGGCGTCAGAACGGCATCGTGACCGAAGTCATGGGCAACCCCGACGCTCCCTCTGGGCGCGGCAAGGTCTGCGTGAAGGCCCACTCCGGCCCGCAGATGCTCTACGATCCCTACCGCGTGAACTACCCGCTCAAGCGCACCAACCCCAACAAGGGCATCGGTGAAGATCCCAAGTTCGTGCGCATCAGCTGGGACGAGGCCCTCGACATCGTGGTCAAGAAGCTCAAAGAAGCAGAAGCCTACGATCCTCGCAGCGTCTACTTCCAGGCCACCACCACCCAGGCCTCCGAGATCCGCTTCGGCGTCATCGGCTTCATGAAGGGCTTCGGCACCCCCAACTACTGGGTGTCCGGCGGCGGGCTGCACTGCGGCAACGGCGCCCACTTCATGAACGGCATCATGCACATGGCGTGGTCCATCATCCCCGACTTCCAGAACTGCGACTACGCGCTGAACTTCGGCTGCTCCAAGGGGCACGGCGCGGGGCACTCCGCCATCCGCAACGCCACCCAGGCCGCCGACGCTCGCTCTCGCGGCTGCAAGACCGTCGTCTTCGATCCCTTCATGAGCGCCCAGGCTTCCAAGGCCTGGGAGTGGGTGCCCACCCGCGTGGGCACCGACGGCGCCATCGCCCTGTGCCTCATCAACGTCATCCTGAATGACCTGGGCATCTGGGACGAGGAGTACATCGCCTACAAGACCAACGGGCCCTACCTGATCAACCCCGCCGACGGCCGCTACCTGCGGAATCCCGAGACGGGCATGGCCCAGGTGTGGGACCTCGAAGACGGCTGCGCCCGCGCCCACAACGACCCGCTGATCACCCGCGTGGAGTACGAAGACAAGGCCCACAAGGTGGCTCTGCAGGGCAAGTACACGGTCGACGGTGTCGAGTGCGACGTCGCCTTCTCGCTGCTCAAGGAGCACGTCAGGAAGTACACCCCCGAGATGGTCTCCGAGATCAGCTTCATCCCCGCAGACACCCTGCGCCGGGTGGCCAAGGAATTCGCCGACGCCGCCATCATCGGCACCACGGTGACCGTCGAGACAGAGAAGGGCCCCAAGCTGGTCCCGAAGCGTCCCGTGGCCACGCACTTCTTCCGCGGCTCCCAGGGCCACGTCAACTCCGGCTGGACCTGCCTCACCATCGACATGGTCAACCACATCGTCGGCGCCGCCGACACCGTGGGCTCGGCCCTGGGCCTCGGTGGCGCGGTCTGTGGCGGCTACCGCGCCCCCGGCCGCGGCGACACCCCCAAGCCCTGGCAGATGCCCATCCCCTGCAAGGACGGTCTCATGACCGCCGGCGCCTGGGTCTACGACCACCTGCCCTACCCGCTGCACGAGCCCCGGCCGCCGCAGCGCCTCGACCTGCACGACATGTTCCCCACGTCGATCTACAACGCCATCACCATCATGGACGACAACTGGTTCGACCTGCTCGACCAGTTCAAGGTCAACTATCGTCCCAAGGCGATGATCAACTTCGGGTCCAACTCCGTCATGACCATGGGCAACGCCGAGATCGTGACCGAGAACTTCCTCAAGAAGTTCGAGTTCATCTTCTCGTTCCAGCTCTACGTCACCGAGTTCGAAGAGGCCGTGGCCGACATCGTGCTGCCCGACGCCTGCTATCTCGAGCGCTACACCCCGGCGGTCAGCTGGCCCTCCACCTTCTCCCATCCCCAGGGCGAAGGCGAGTGGGGCTGGACCATCCGTCAGCCGGTGGTGGAGCCCCTGTTCGAGCGCCGCGACTTCAACGTGGTCATGCTCGACATCTGCAAGCGTCTCGGCATCCTGCACAAGTACATGAAGGGTCTGAACGACACCGTGCCCATGCGCTACGGCGGTCCCATGGATCCCAAGTACAAGCTGCCCGAGACCGCCGACGACCCGGCCCTCGAGACCATCACCTGGCCCGACGTCACCGACCGGCTGCTCAAGGATCGCTTCGGCGAGGAGAACGGCCTGGAGCAGGTGCGCAAGAAGGGTGTGTTCACCTGGAAGAAGCGCCCCGAGGACGTCTACTGGAAGTGGTTCCAGCCTGTCCGCGTGCCCATCTACTTCGAGTTCTTCGTCGACGGTGGCGAGAAGATCCACAAGCTCATGGACTCCTTCGGCGCCGTCGGCAACGGTGGCCCGCTGGACCTGGACTGGAAGCGCTTCTACAAGCCGCTCCCCGAGTGGAACCCCTGCCCCACCCACGGCGCCGATCGCAGCGAATTCGACATGCACACCTTCTACTGGCGTGCGGTCATGCACTGCAACTCGCTCACCCAGCAGATCCCGATGCTCGACGAAGTGGCCCAGGAAGACCCATACGTCTACGCCATCCAGATGCACTACGACACCGCGGCATCCAAGGGCCTCGCTGAAGGCGACTGGGTGTGGCTGGAGAACCCCGAAGGCCACAGGGTCAAGGGCTACCTCGGCCTCACCGATGGCATCGAGCCCCACCACCTGGCCATCTCCGCTGTGGCCGGCCACTGGGGTGAGTACCAGCCCATCGCCAAGGGCAAGGGCACCTTCTTCAACGACCTGGTCGAGATGGACAAGGATCACACCGATCCCCTCACGCTCAACCAGGACATCTGCTGCGCTGTCAAGATCTACAAGGCCGAGTAGAGGTCCAGACAGCCCGTCATTCAAGAGAAATACAGGTATCCATCCATTTTTTCGGAGGCGAGAGATGCCGCGATACGGAATGGTCATCGACCTCAAGCGTTGCTACGGCTGCTATGCGTGCGTGACAGCCTGCAAGGCCGCCAACCACACTCCCCCCGGAGTTTTCTGGAGCCGGGTCCTCAAGGGTGAGTCCGGCAAGTTCCCCAACACAGTCCGCCAGGCGCTGCCCATCCTCTGCATGCACTGCGAGGACCCGGGCTGCGTCAAGGTCTGCCCCACCGGCGCCACCTACGCCGACGACGACGGCGTGGTCGTGGTGGACATCGATGTCTGCATGGGCTGCAAGTACTGCATGATGGGCTGCCCCTACGGTGCTCGCTACACCGTCGAGGAGCTCAAGTCCTACTTCCCCGCAGGGCTGCCCCTCAGCGACTACGAGAAGCACTCCCATGCGCACTTCACCGAGCATTCGGGTATCGGTGTCGCCACCAAGTGCAGCTTCTGCGCGTTGCGCCGCAAAGAAGGCAAGGAGCCCAAGTGTGTGGAGACCTGCTCCGCCAAGGCTCGCACCTTCGGCGATCTGGACGATCCCACCAGCGAGATCACCATCCTGGTCCGCCAGAACCGCGGCTTCGTGCTCAAGCCCGAACAGGGCACCAACCCCAAGGTCTTCTACCTCCCCCCCAGGTAGCCTGACCCGCAGCTACGAAACACAGATTCGAACCCGGAGGACGAAATGACTTCGAAGTTGTACGGTTTGGAGCAGCACGACTGGCGCTGGCTCATCGCCATCTACCTCTTCCTGGCCGGCGTGGCCGGCGGCGCCTACATCGGAGGCGTGGCTGCCGACATGATGGGCTGGGGCACCATCGCCAAGATGGGCGTCACCATGTCCTGGCCGCTGGTAGGCATCGGCTGCGCGATGCTGTTGCTGGACCTGGGCCAGGTCAAGAACGCCTGGCGTAGCGCCATGAAGCCCGGCACCTCGTGGATGGCGCGCGGTGTCATCATCATCTCGGTGTTCATGATCGTCGCCTTCATCCACACCGTCCTGCTCTGGACGGGCATGGGCGCAGGCGCAGGCATGACCGTCCTGAGCGTGATCGGCGTGGCCTTCGCCTTCTCCACCATGGTGTACACGGGCCTGCTGCTCGGCGACTCGCTGCCCATCCCCTTCTGGGACACGGTGCTGCTGCCGATCCTGTTCTTCGTCTCGGCGCTCTCCACCGGCCTGATGGCCCTCATCCTGGTGGGCACCCTGCACGGCGGGCACGACGAGGCCATGGCTGCCCTTGCCCGGGCCGACATCATCCTGATCATCGTCGAGATCCTGATCCTGGCTGCGTACATGCACGGCTCCGTGCGGCGCCCGATCACCCAACCCGCCGCCCAGACCGCCCTCACGGGCGACCTGGCGCCGATGTTCTGGGGTGGTGTGGCGTTCTGTGGCCTCGCAGCTCCGCTCTGCCTCGAAGCGGCCGAGATCCACGGCGCCGGCGCCGTGGTGGCCGCAGCGCTGGGCCTCGTGGGCGGGCTGCTGCTGCGCTACGTGGTGCTCGCCGCGGGCGTCTTCTACGGCTACACCGCCGCGGGCTTCACCTTCAATCCGGTGAACAATCCCAAGATGGAGATGCCGGACATCGGCATGGTGCCGCCGGGCAACACGTAGTCCTGAACCAGGCATCCAGACCGCCCGGTGGCCGCGAGGCTCCGGGCGGTTCGTCAATTCGGGATCAGCCCTCCGTCTCGAAGCTGGAGTCCTCGGGGAAGTCCAGGATCTCCCAGCAGGGCGGCTCGTTGTCACCACCCTTGATGGCAGCCTTCCACGACCACTTCTTGCCCGTACGGTACTGGGCCTGGCCCTCGGCGTCCCGCTCTTCGTCGATGACGCGGGCCACGATCTCCTGGCGGCGGCACAGGGGGCACTGGTCCTTGACCAGCTCGCGGTCGTCGTCTCGGCGACGAGCGGCGGCGCCCACCTTGGAGACAGGCGCGAAGTAGCTGTCGCAGACCTCGCAGCGCAGCATCTCGCTCTCCACCAGCACGCGAACACCGGGATCGTCTTCGCTGTCGGCCGCCTGCTGCACATCGCTGGCTTCTTCGGGGCAGCGCTCCAGGCAGACGCGGCAGCCGTCGCACTTCGCGGGATCGAAGCGGATGAAGAGGGTGTCTCCCTCGCGCGCCGGGTACAGCGCCCCCGTGGGGCAGTGCCGGGTGCAGACCTCGCACAGGGAGCACTTCTGCATGTCTCGCACCACCACCCAGTGGAACCCGGGGGGCAGCTCGCGCTCTGTGCTCTCGCTCTCTACGGTGCTCTCACTGTCCACGGTGCTCTCACTGTCCATGGTGTTCTCCGTCGCTGGACGCACAGAAGGCTAGCGTCCAGCGGTCCCGCCGCAATAGCCATCGACGGGTGCGTGCGCCAGCTCACCTATCTTGCCGCGGCCCCAGGGTCCTGAGCCCCCATCACCGCTTGGCTGATCGCGCGCTGGAAGCGGGCCGACCCGTAGCGGGCAGGACAGTTCGCGGCTAGATGCACTGGCTCGCGGTCCTCTCCGGCCGCGACCGAGGAACCACCGTGATCTCCTACCTTGACGACGAGCGCTTCGCGCCCATCCTGGCCAGCGAGCCGGCCACCTCCACTCGTCGAGTAGCGGCGCTGCGCCTGACCACCGGAGGACAGCTGGACGACCGTCTCCCGCCAGGGCCCACCCAGGAGCTGCTGGCCGGCGAGGACTGCGTCACCCTCACGGTGCAGGACATGGGCTCCTTCACCTTCCTGTGTACGCCCAACGACACCCTGGCGCTGGCGGTGGGCTTCGCTCTGACCGAGGGCCTGATCGAGCACGTGGACGATGTGCTCGAGGTCACCCGCGCCCCCGATGACCCGCTTCAGATCGCCATGCGCATCGACAAGGCCGGCGAGTCCAGCGCCCGCCGCAACCTGATCATCACCGGGGCCTGCGGGCTCTGCGGGACCCGCAACGTGGAGTCGTTGCTGTCGGGCCTGCACCCGGTGCCGGACACCCTGCGCATCAGCCCGGAGCGGCTGCCCGCCATGGCCTCGGCGCTGCGCCACGAGCAGTCCCTGTTCTCCTCCACCGGCGGCACCCACGCGGCCGCCTTGTTCTCGGCAGATGGCCAGCGCCTGGCCCAGGCCGAAGACGTGGGTCGCCACACCGCCCTGGACAAGGCCCTGGGCCAGCTCATGCTCGCAGGGGGCTCCCCCAGCGGCTGCGCCGCCATGCTCTCGGGCCGGGTGAGCTACGAGCTGGTGGCCAAAGCCGCGCGGGCGGGGATCGAGCTCATCGCCGCCGTCTCGGCGCCGTCGTCCCTGGCGCTGCAGGCGGCGGAAGCAGCGGGCATCACCCTGGTGGCCTTCGTGCGCCGCACCCGGGCTACGGTGTACGCCGGCGGGCAGCGGATCGTTCAGTCATCCAGCAGCGCGTAGACGGGCGACGCAGCTCGCAGCCGCCGCACCTGGGCGCTGACCAGCTCCACGGCACGCTGCAGCTCTTCACGGGTGGTGAAGCGACCGAGCCCGAAGCGCACGGAGCTGTGCGCATCGTCCTCGCTCACGCCCATGGCACGCAGGACGTGGCTCGGCGACAGCGAGGCCGAGGAGCAGGCCGCGCCAGTGGAGAGCGCCAGGTCTGGCAAGGCGGCCAGCAGCGCCTCGGCTTCCACGCAGGCGAAGCTCAGGTTCAGGTTGCCCGGCAGGCGCTCCTGCTGGCAGCCGTGCACCTGCAGGTGATCCAGGCGGCTCTGCAGGCCCGCCAGCAGCTCGTCGCGCAGCCCGCGCAAGCCGCTGATGACCTGCGGATCGCGCAGCTCGGAGAGCGCCAGCTCCGCCGCGCGACCGAAGCCCACCACCTGGTGCAGGGGCAGCGTGCCCGAGCGCAGCCCGCGCTCGTGGCCACCTCCGTGCAGCAGGGGCTGCAGCCGCAGCCTCGGGCGCGAGCGGCGGACATACAGGGCCCCCACTCCCTGGGGGCCGTAGAGCTTGTGGGCCGAGAAGCTGGCCAGGTCCACCGGCAGCCGAGACAGATCGAAGGGCAGGCAGCCCAGGCCCTGGGCCGCATCGCAGTGGAAGACCACCCCCGCCTCGCGGCAGATCCCCCCCAGCTCGGCGACGGGCTGCACCGTGCCCACCTCGTTGTTGGCCAGCATCACCGAGCAGAGGATGGTGTCGGGTCGCAGAGCGGCGCGGAGCGTCTCGGGCAGCACCCTCCCCACTGGATCCACCCGCAACAGGTCCAGCTCGAAGCCTGCGCCCGCCAGCGATCGGGCAGAGTCGAGCACCGCTGGGTGCTCCACCGCGCTGACCAGCAGGTGCCGGCCGCGCCCCGCGAGGGCGCGGGCCGCGCCCTTGATGGCGAGGTTGTCGGCCTCGGTGGCCCCCGAGGTGAAGATGATCTCCGCTGGCTGGGCGCCCACCAGAGCGGCCACCTGCCCCCGAGCCCGCTCCACCGCGGCCCGAGCAGCGCGCCCCACCGCGTGGCCGCTGGCGGCGTTGCCGAACCCGGATCCCAGGTGGGGCAGCATGGCCTCGAGCACCCGCGGATCCACGGGCGTGGTGGCGTTGCAGTCCAGGTAGATGGGGCCGCCGGCAGCCATGGAGAGGTCCTCGCTGCACAAGCCTATCCTGCTCGCAGCCGCCGCCGGTCCACGGCACCCTTCGCGGGGCAGGGGGAGCGGGTGGCGGGCTCGCGAGATATCTCCAGGGCCTGTCCCGCCCGACCAGAGAGGAGCCCGCCATGGCCCGCATCATCGAACTGGAGCGCCACAACGAGTACTCCACCAGGTGGCTGGTGCAGGCACCCGAGGTGGCCCGCAAGGCCAAGCCCGGCGAGTTCATCGCCATCCGCATCGCGGCCGACGAAGACGCCGTGGCACTACCCATCGTCTTCACCGACCCCGATGAGGGCACGCTCACCATCGTCATCGCCACGGGTGGCAAGCACATCGAGCCGCGACTGCTGGACTTTCAACAGGGCGATGACCTGGAGCTCAAGGGCCCCGTAGCCATCGAGGAGATCGAGGCCTGGGGTCGCCACGCCGACGTGCCGGCCCGCTCCCCCGTGCCCTTCGCCAATGCCTGCGGCTGCGGCGACCCCTTCCACGATCACTAGTGCACGCGCTCGGAAGTTCATAGCCACCCCCACAAGCCGCCCTCGCGTGCA
>CAZEJJ010000099.1:0-28761 GCA_964512185.1 uncultured Enterobacterales bacterium
AACCACGCGGCAGAGTCCTTGCGGGACCCCTTGGCCGCCAGGCCGGCGGCCTTGGGGGGGCGCCCCCCCGCCCCCCCCCCCCCGGGGCGGCGGGCCGGGGGGGGGGGGGGGGCGGGGGCGCCGGGGCCCCCGGGGGGGGGGCCCACGCCGATGAGTTCGGCCTCGGTCCGGCGCGCCTCCAGGCCCTGGGCTGGCAGGCAGCTTCGCTGGAGCTGGGCAGCGCTCCGGACCACGGCACCCTGAAGCTGTGGCGCTACAGCGGCGGGGCTGCCGGACCCTGAGGGCCGCTCAGGAGCCCGAGCCGGGAGCCTGCAGCATGGCGCTGCTGTCGGTGATGATCCCGTCAGGCAGGTCTTCGGGGGCCTGGGCCTGCAGCCACGCAGGGTCGTCCACCGTGTAGACCATGGCCTTGATCCCCTGGGCGTGGCAGGCGGCCACCACGCCTGGCGTGGCGTGGGAGTGATGCAGGAACAGCCAGCGGAAGCCGCGGTCCACCGCGCTGCGGATCCGCTGGGCGTCCACCTCGACGCCGTGGGGCAGGTCCAGGCCCGCCTCGCAGGGCAGGTAGCGCGCCGCGGAGTGGGCCAGATCGGCGTCGAAGCTGTCGGCGATGCAGGCCAGCGAGTCGGGCGCTTCCGCCATGACCCGCTGCAGCTCGTGCACGAAGCGGGCGTTACGGCGGCTCTGGGTCTTGAGGTCGAGCACCAGCCGGGCCTGGGGGGGCAGGGCCGCCAGCAGCTCCGGCAGGGTGGCCACGGGGTGCTCCAGCCGGGGATGGGCGCGCAGCTGGGCCAGGCTGAGCTGGGCCAGGGGCAGCTCGGATCCGTCCTCCAGGCGCAGCACGGGGTCGTGGTGCAGCACCACCTGGTGGTCAGCGGTGAGCTGGAGGTCGGCCTCCACCCAGTCGAAGCCCGCCTGCAGGGCCCGCTGCATGGCCTGCAGGCTGTTCTCCCGGGCGGGATCGTGCCCGGCCGTGTTGCCGCGGTGGGACACCAGCATGGGGACGGTGACGGCGGGCAGGGCCTCGGGCGCCGGTGGCGGCGCCTGCTGCTGGTCCGGCAGGTAGGCGTCGTGCTCCGCGGCCAGGTAGCAGAAGGCCGTGTAGGCGTCGAGGAAGGCCTTGACCCGGGGCAGGTCGGGGTGGTCGGCGCGGTAGAGGTCGCGGCTGCGCTGGGGATCGACCCAGGTGTCCACCAGGGCGAAGCCGCCGGACCAGCGGTCCAGGCTCCACTCCAGCGGGCCCTGCCGCAGGTAGAGGAAGCGCAGCTCGTCGGTGGCCACGGCGGGGAGCAGGCGCTCCTGCGGCCAGGCTGCGTCGCCGAGCAGATCCAGCCCCTGGCCGCAGGCCAGGTCGGGGAGGCCCAGCAGGGCCAGCAGGGTGTGGGGCAGATCGGCCTGGCCGCCCACCCGCGCGGTGATCTCCGGATCCGGGGGTCGGGGCAGCCCGGCCACGATGAAGGGGATGGAGAAGTCGTAGGCGAAGCGATCGCGCTCGGGGAGCGGCAGGCCCTCGATGACATGCTGCAGCTGCGTGTGATCGGAGACGATGAGCAGCAGCGTTCCCCGGGGGGCCTCTTCGGCCAGGTACCAGGCGTAGAGGTCCTCGAGCTGCCGGTCCAGGTAGGCCAGGGAGGCGGCGAAGCGGGCGGTGCGGTCCCTGGGATCGTAGCCTTCGAGGGCCGAGGCGGGCAGCTCGAAGGGGTCGTGGGTGGAGAGGGTGGCCAGGGTGGCCAGGTAGGGCTGATCCGGGCGTGCGCTGCGCTGGGCCGAGATCCACTCCCGGGTCTGGCGGAAGGTGATCTCATCGGCCCAGCCCCAGCCGTGGATGGGCAGATCCGATCGGGCGTCGAAGTCGTGCAGCTCCTGGAAGCCCAGCTGTTGCAGGAAGGCGCCTTGGGCCTCGAAGGAGAGGTCGCCGCCGTGGAAGTAGGCCGTGCGCCAGCCGTGCTCGGCCAGCACCGCGGGCATGCCCTGCAGCTGGATGTCGCCCTGCTTGCTCACCAGGTGGATGGCGGTCTGGGCGGTGACTCCGGCCATCAGGGCGGGCAGGGCCTGGCCGCTCTTGGTGCCCACCGCGTAGAAGTGGTCGAAGGAGACCTGCTCCGAGCCGATGCGCTGCAGCGCGGGCATGGAGGGCTCGCCTCGGTAGCGGTGGTGCAGCTGCGCGGTGCCGATGCCCTCCAGCAGCAGCAGGATCACGCTGCGCGGCTGAGGCTGCCCCTGGGGCCGCTGGCTGCGCTGGCAGAAGGGATGCTGCCCCTGGTAGGCCTCGGAGGCCTGGGGCAGGCCGAAGGCGCCGCGCAGCAGGGTGACGTCCTGGGCGTCCAGCCCCGTGGCCGAGGCGTGCTCGGCGGCGTCGCGGCTGCGGCTGTGCCACAGGTGGCTGAAGGGATCGCGGGATCCCCAGTAGATGGGTCCCTCCAGGTTGGCTGGCAGGAAGGCGTTGGCCAGACCAGCGAGCACGACGACGCCCAGGGTGGCCAGGCGCAGCAGCCGGCCGGTGCTGGCCGAGATGGGCGCTGGCGATCGGAAGACGCGGCCCACCAGCAGGCGCGCGCCGCCCGCCAGCGACAGCAGGACGGACAGCTCCGCCGCCAGCAGCCAGGGTGCCGCGTGGGAGGCGAAGGAGGCCTCGAGGCCCGCAGTGTCCCACAGGTAGCGCAGGCTCCCGGTGCCAGGGAGCGAGCTGAAGACGGCCTCGTAGTGCCAGGCCGCCAGGCAGCCGGCGCCCAGCAGCGCGCTGGCCAGCCAGGCGACGGCCCGTGGGACGCGGGAGCGGGCCACCAGCCCCAGGCCTGGGAGCAGGGCCAGCAGCCAGACCGTGGGCAGGCCCTTGAGCAGGCCCAGGTACCAGGCGGGAGGGTGGGGCGTGCCGGAGGGGCCCGTGACGACCCACAGGCGCAGCAGGTCGAGCGCCAGGGCGAAGCTGGCGGACCACGCCAGGGCCGCGGCGAGGCGGCTCCCGCCGGCGTCTGCACCACCCGCTGCCCCGCGCATCAGGGCTCGTTCTGGTGGGAGCCGCGGCTGGGGAGGAGCAGCGCCAGCAGCCCCGCCAGCAGGGCCAGCGCGGCCAGCAGGCCCGTGGTGCCGAGCCAGGCGGGTCGATAGCGCAGCTGGACTTGGTGCTCGCCGGCCGGGACCTCCACCGCCTTGAAGGCCATGTTGGCCAGGTGCACCGGCGCGGCCTGGCCATCGACGGTGGCCTGCCAGCCCGGGTACCAGGTCTCCGCCAGCACCAGCAGGGCAGGGCGATCAGCGCTGGTGGTCACGCTCCAGGAGTGGTCGCTGTGCTCGGTGAGCGCAGCGGTGCCCGGCGGGCCGCGCAGCGCACAGGAGGTGAGCTCGCTGGACAGCGAGGGGGAGCCCGCGGACAGCTCCACCACCGCCTCGCTGTCGAACGCCAGGGTCTGCAGGCCTTCCCAGGATGCCTCG
This sequence comes from uncultured Enterobacterales bacterium, assembly GCA_964512185.1. Lineage (GTDB taxonomy): Bacteria > Myxococcota_A > UBA796 > UBA796 > JAFGLY01 > CAZEJJ01. Next base: position 3,433 of record CAZEJJ010000099.1, read on the forward strand.
GGGGTCTGCACCACGCGGGCGCAGCCCACCAGCGTGGCCAGGGGCCTGGCCACCAGGTTGCGGTACATGTTGATGGAGCCCGCGAGGACCGGCTCCAGCCGGGGATCCTGGATGCGATGGGTGGTGGTGACGAAGCGCAGGCCCAGGAAGCTGGCCAGGGGCAGGTTGTCCAGCAGCTGATCCACCTTGACCCGGCCGCGCTCGGCGCCCACGTCCAGGCCCGCCATGGCCAGCACCAGCTCGTTGCGCACCATGAGCAGGGGGCTGGTGATGATCACGTCCTGCAGGCCCCAGAGCAGCCCCAGGCTGGCGCTGCCCAGGGCCACGTCCAGGGCGGGGTCGACGCGGCGGTCCACCACGGTGACCCGGTAGGACTCCAGGTCGTCGTCGAGGGCGTCCAGCACGGCCGGGTGGGCGCGCGCGAGATCGGCAGGGACCCGGGGGTTGTAGTTGCCGCCGAAGGCGAAGAGATCGGCGGCCAGCAGCGCGCAGGCCCCCAGGGCGAAGCGATGGGCCGACAGGCGGTTGCGGCGCACCAGGAGAATCCCGCCTACCAGGATGGCCACCAGGGCCAGCGGCCAGAGCAGCTGGCGGGATCCGGGATCGGTGCTCGCGCTCAGGTTCTGCAGGATGCGGTGGACCTTGGCTGGCACCTGCGCCGGGTCCTCGGGCTCGGGATCGGGCAGGGAGGCGCGCTGCAGCGGGCCGAGCTCGGGCGGCGGTGGGGGCAGCTCGGTCTGGGTCATGTAGTGGGCGGTCAGGCGGTCGCGTACGGGGCCGTCGGCCAGCTGCAGGCCCAGGTGCACCAGCCCCAGCCCGGCCAGGCCCAGCAGGGTGATGGCGGTGACGGCCCGCGCCCAGCCGCGCAGCTCGCGGGCCTGCTGCTGGGCGGCGTGCAGCAGCCCGTCGAGCCCAGCCGCGGCCAGCAACGACGCCGCCAGGCTGAGCCAGATGGCGAAGCGCACCGGGAAGCGGAAGAAGCCCATGCCCGGGAACATGCGGAAGAGGGACCACACGGGCGTGTAGCGCCCCAGCATGAGCAGCAGGGCGGCTGCCACAACACCCCACCAGAAGCGCTCGCCGCGCCGCCACAGGGACCAGGACGCGAACACGATCACGGGAATGCCGAGGTAGAAGGCCATCTCCCAGTGGTTTTCGCCCGTGCCCCAGTAGCCCGCGCCGCGGTGGTAGTAGGTCTGCAGGATGTCGGCGGGGCGATCCAGCCCGAAGAAGCGCGGCAGCACGCCGTTGATCAGCTCCCAGGGGGGCAGGCTGCCGATGCCGGCGAAGCTTTGGGCCACACCCCCTTCGCGCATGGAGAAGCGCGACAGCTCGAAGGACGCCGCCAGCTGTGGGGAGGCCAGGCCCAGGGCGCCCAGGGCCGCAGCGGAGAAGGACAGCAGCGGTGTCGCGGCTCGGCGCGGCTCGCGCCAGCTGGGCAGCACGCGCCACAGCACCACCAGGCCCACCAGCAGCCAGGAGAAAGCCGCGGCCTGCACGTGGCCGGCCAGCGCCATCAGCGCCATGCCCGCCGCCACGGCGACCCACCAGCGGCGGGCGGGCGCGGCGGGGGCGTCGCTGTGCAGCGCCGCGGTGGCCCGCAGGACGGCGTACAGGGTGAAGGGCAGCCAGGCCACCGCGTGCAGCATGCCCAGGTACAGGGTGTGGGTGACCAGGAAGCCGCCGAAGCCGAAGCCGATGCCCGCCAGCAGCGCAGCGGGCCGGGAGCGCCCCAGGGCGCGGGCCAGCAGGAAGGTGCCCAGGGCGGCCCACCAGCTGTGCAGCTGCACCGACCAGGCCAGAGCGAGGGGGTCGGGGAGCAGGGCAAAGAGCAGCATGCCCGGGGGATACAGCAGCCCGGCCTGGCCGTCTGCCAGCAGGGGGTAGCCGTTGGCCGCGCCGCCGCACCACAGGGGGAGCTCGCCCTGCAGCCAGCGGGCCGCGCCCCAGGCGCGCCAGGGGTAGTGGTGGGTGCGCAGGTCGTGGTGCCAGTAGGTGCCCAGCCCCAGGAAGGCGTCGGGGGCCCAGGCCACCACCAGCGCCGCCAGCACGGCAGCGGCCCGCAGGGCGGCGGGGCCGCGGGCCAGGATGCCGCTGCGTGGTGGCTGGTGGGTGGGCATCAGTCGATGTAGCCCAGCGCCTTGAGCGCGTTCTCTGTGGCCCCGTCCATGGGCTCGGACGCCTGCTCCACCCGGCCGGCGTCCTCGGCCACGATGCGGCGGGCGCGCTGCAGCAGCTCGGGCTGCTCGCTGCCGATGTCGGAGCTCTCGCCCGGATCGGCGCTCAGGTCGAAGAGCTGCTCGGTCTCGCTGTCCACGTCCCAGACATACTTGAAGGGCCGGCCTTCTTCATCGTGGGGACGGCCCGCCCGCAGCCCGAACAGGGAGCCCTTGTCCAGCGCGCCGGTCTTGCGGCCCACCAGGGTGGTGATCAGGGACTGGTGGCGGAATTTCTCGGCGTAGCCGAGCAGCTCCACCCCCTGGGTGGGCTCCATGGGGTCCAGATCGAGGTATTCGAGCACGGTAGCGGGGATGTCCATGACGCGCACCTGGGCGTCTACCAGGCGCGTCCCGGGGCGCAGGGCCGGGGCGCGGATGGCCAGGGGCACCCTGACGGCCTCGTCGAAGATGCTGTGGTGGTTGAAGTGGTAGCCGTGCTCGCCGAGCATCTCGCCGTGGTCGGCGGTGACCACGACCAGAGTGTCGCCGGCGTGACCCAGCTCCTGGAGCGTGTCCAGCAGCTCCCCCAGCCGAGCGTCCGCCTCCAGCACCTCGCCCGCGTACAGCTGGCGCAGCTGCCCCACCAGCTCAGGGGTGTAGGTGACCTGGTCCTCGTGGGCCAGGATGTGGCGATGGTCCACGCCGCCCGGGGCTGCGCGGCCCCCGTGGGGCTCGTAGGGCGCGTGGGGCTCGAAGTAGTGCACCCAGCAGAAGAAGGGGCGCTCGCCCTGCTCGCCGAGCCAGCGGGCGGCGCGCTGGTTGGTGGAGCGGGCGCTGCGCTCCAGCAGGAAGGGGAGCTTGAGCGGGTCGCCGAAGCGCATCCAGCCCCGGAGCGCGAGGGCCACCAGGCGGATCTCCGAGATGCCGTGCATCGCGGGGAAGAAGTCGTCGTCGTAGATCTGGAAGCCCTGGTCGAGGCCGGTGCGGGAGTCCACCGCGAAGGAGCTGACGAAGGCGGCGGTGGCGTAGCCTTCATCGGACAGGCGTTCGGCCAGGGTGGTGAAGCCGGCGCTGAGGGTGTGGCCGTTGGAGACCACGCCGTGGCTGGTGGGGTGCAGGGAGGTGAACATGGAGGCGTGGGAGGGGCCGGTCTCCGGCAGGGGGGTGACGGCATCGAGGTAGAGCACGCCCTCGGCCGCCAGCGCGTCGAAGCGCGGCGTGGGCACGGCGGCGTCCTCGCCGTAGGCCGAGAGGTGGTCGCGGCGCAGGGTGTCGATGGTGACCAGCAGCACGTTGTGGTCCCCCGCCAGCGCCATGGCGCCCGCGCCTCGAGGGCGCTGCACCAGCCACGCTGCGTCCAGCAACGCCAGCAGCAGGGCCAGCGCGAGGGACAGCAGCGTGAAGCCCAGGCGCGGGCGCCAGCCCAGGTCCACCTTGCGCAGCCAGTGGCGGGCGTTGAAGTAGACGGTGCCCAGGAAGCCCAGGGGGACGAGGAAGCCGGCCGCTCCGCCCGCCCAGCGCTGCAGGCGCACCAGGCCCAGGGCTATGGGCCAGAAGTACCAGGCGGCCAGACCGAAGCCCACCAGGCCCATGCCCAGGGCCTGCAGCTGGTAGTCGTCCTTGCCGCGTCCGGCCAGCTGCAGCAGCAGGCCGGCGGGCAGCCCCAGCGCGACGCCGGTGGCTGCCCCGCAGGCCAGGGAGCAGAGCATGAGCACCAGGGCCTCGCCGAAGCCCAGCTGCAGATCGATGCTGCTGGCCACGGCCAGGCCTTCGAGGCCGCCCGCGAGCCAGCCGAGGCCCGCTCCGTACAGGGCGACGCGCAGCCAGCTACGGGGTGGGCCGGGCGTGCTCATGGAGCGCTCCTGGAGGGCGTCGTGGAGGCCAGCGCGGGCGGTGGTGGCGCCATGTTCACTCGATGTAGCCCAGGGCCCGCAGTGCGTCCTGGGTGCCTTCGTCCTGGGAGGGGGCCTGGATCTCTGCCTGGCCCTCCAGGCGGGCCTCGAGCACCAGGCCCAGGGCCCGGGCCTGCTGCGGCTCGCTGGCGGAGAGTTCGCGGGTCTCGCCAGGATCGGCCCGCAGGTCGAACAGCTCCACGCCGCCCTGCTCGTGCTGGATGAGCTTGCGCCCGTGGCCTCGCAGGGCGTGATCCACCGGCGGCACCTCCACCATGCGACCGGCCACGGTGGTGGACAGCATGTCGCCCTCGGAGCAGGTGGCGCCCGCCAGGACGGACAGGAGGGAGCGACCGTCGCGGGCGACGCCGTCGTCGAGCCCGGCCAGCGCCAGCAGGGTGGGGGCCACATCGACGGTGCTCACCTGGCAGGGCACGCGCTGGCCGGCCAGCACGGTGCCGGGCAGCCGCGCGATGAGGGGCACCCGCAGCGAGGCATCGTAGAGATAGTCGCCGTGGTCGAAGAGGTAGTCGTGTTCGGTGAGGCTCTCGCCGTGGTCGGCCACCAAGAGCACCAGGGTGTCGTCCAGCACGCCTGCCTGCTCGAGCTGGTCCATCAGCTTGCCCAGCAGGTGGTCCACGTAGCGGACCTCGCCCTCGTAGGCGCTCTGGATCCAGCCCAGGTCGGTGATGGCGCGGTGGGGTGGGGGCCAGTAGGCCGGCAGCTCCAGCGGCTCGCCGTCGGTGGGCGGAGCGCTGGTGGGAGCGAAGGGCGGAGGAGCCTCGTACGGCCCGTGGGGGTCGAACAGGTGCAGCCACAAGAACCAGCGATCCTGCTCGACCCTGCCGAGCCACTGCTGGGCGCGCGCGAGCACCGCGTCGCCAGGCCGCTCGCGCAGGGTGTGGGCGGGCAGGGTGAGCTGGTCCCAGGCCTTGACGATGGACAGCCGGTGCAGGCCGGGCATGCTGCCGAAGTCGTCGTCGTACACGTCGAAACCCTGGGTCCACCCCCAGCGACCGTGCAGGGGGAAGCCCGCCACGAAGCCCCCGGTGGCGTAGCCCGCGGCCTGGAAGGCGTGGGGCACCAGCGCCGGCTGCTCGCCGAAGGCCGTGCCGTTGGAGACCACGCCGGAGCTGACGGGCTCCAGCCCGGAGAGCATGGCCAGGTGGGAGGGCTCGGTGAGGGGGGGGGGGGGGCCCCCCGGCGCGCAGCGGGGGGGGGGCCGGGCCCGGCGGGGGGGGGGGGGGGGGGGGGGGGGGGGGCCGGGGGGGGAGCTGAGGGGCTGCTGCCGGTAGAGTTGGGCCTGGGGGGTGGGGTGGGTGTGGGGGGCGGTGGCCACCGCCTGCTCGAAGAGGGTGCCTTCCGGGGCCAGGCGGGAGGCGGTGGGGGTCTCGATGGCGGCGCCGTAGGGCTCGAGGGCGTCGCTGCGCAGAGTATCGACGCTGATGACGAGCACGTTGGGACCGGCATGGTCGAGCGCGGCGGGCGGTGGGGGTGCGCGCCCGAAGACCAGGGCCGCCAGCGCACCCAGCAGGGCCGGGGCCAGGCAGGCGATGTCGAGCCAGCCTCCGGCGGCGCGCATGGGCTTGTCGAGCAGCCAGCCGGCCAGCAGGGCCGCGAGGCTGACGCCGCTCAAGCCGCCCCACACCACTGGATCGCGGGCGAAGGCGTTGACGAACAGCTCGAAGCGGTAGAACAGGGCGGCGTGCACCCACAGCAGCGCGCCGGCGCTGAGACCCAGGGCGGGGACCCAGGGCAGCAGCCGGCGGAGCAGCAGCAGCGCCAGGGCGGCGGCCAGGGTGTAGAGCACCGAGAGCAGCGCGGCGATGGCCAGCCAGCTGAGCAGCTCGGTGCTGCTCATGCCCAGGCGGGGAGCGGCCCGCAGGCCCACCTCGAGCCCGCCGGCGGCGAGCCCCAGGCACAGGGCGCTGCGCAGGACGCGGACGGCACTGGAGGATTCAGGGGGCAAGTGGCACCGTGGACGGGACAGCGGCCCTTAACCGACCCGTTGGGCGCTGGCGGTAGTCCCGGGCAGCGGGGATCAAGGCCCGGCGGGCTTGTCGCAGTCGGGCTCCTCCACCACCTCCTGCTGGTCACAGCCCGGCTCGGTCGCGCCCGGGCGCAGCACCTGCAGGCCGGGGATCAGGGTGCCCTGCAGGCCGCCGGGGGCCAGCGCGGGCTGGGTCGGCTCCGGCTCGGCGGCGGGCTGCACGAAGGGGAGGGCTTCCGTCGCGGGGGCCGGGGCTGCTGGCGCGGGCGCGGGGTCCGCGGGGGTTGGCCCCGGGTCGGGCTGCGGGGGCTCTGGAGCTTCGAGATCGGGGGGTGGAGCGGGGGGGGGCGCGGGCGCCACGATGGGTGTGGCAGGAACCGGGGCCGGCCCAGGCTCCGGCTCGGACGCGCAGGCAAAGAGCAGGGCTCCGAGCAGGGCGATCCGGCAGCAGGCGACAGAACAGGCCGCCGTCAGGCGGCCGGCCCGGATCGTAGCGAGGGCCAGCAGGCGCGTAGCGAAGGTGGTCATGCGAAGTAGTGGGCGAGAGAGGCGTCCGTAACGGGTGGCTTCAACACGTTGACCGAGAACGCTGCGAGCAGGACCAGCCGCAGTAGGGGCTGCTGGACCTCAGTAGGTTCGGGGTTCTGTCGCTTGCTGCGAGGTGCGCGGACGGGGTGGGGCATGCTCACCTCGGGTCAGGGCGTGTAGCTCACCAGCTCCGACACGTTGGTCTTCACCGAGCCCACGCCGGCCGCCACCCAGGACTCGCCCGAACCGTCGCCGCTGTAGATCACGTGGATGGTGTCGTAGGTGCCGGCGGGCACGGTGGCCTGGGCTTCCTCCACGGCTTCCTGCTCCACCGTGCTGGTGATCTCCTGCGGACCGCTGACGTTGGTCTCGGTGACCCCGTCGTAGCTGGTGGTCCAGGTGCTGCCCACGGCCAGGTCGCCCGGGATGAGCAGCACCGGCGCGTTGTAGGTGGTGTCGGTCCAGCCTTCGTAGGTGGTCTCGCCGTATTCCACGCTGTACTCGGTGTACTGGGAGAGCATCCAGAACCCCTCGGCGTCGCAGAGGTAGTCCGTGGTGGTCAGCGAGGTGGTGGTGGTGCCCGAGGCGGCGATGGTGGAGTCGCTGTCCACCGTGACGCTGCCGTTGCCGGCGTCGTAGGCGGTGACCTCGCTGTCTACCGTGCCGCTCAGCTCACCGTCGGCGAAGTCGTAGACCCAGGTGGTGCCCACGCCCGCGATGCCCGTCCAGTCGTTGCATGGGCCGGCGTCGGTGTCGCCATCGGCGTCGGTGTCGGTGTCGGTGTCGGTGTCGGTGTCGCCCTCGGGGCCGGTGTCCTTGTCATCTTCGCCGCAGGCGGTGGCGAGGCCGAGGGTGAGCAGGGCGAGCAGCAGGCTGAGACGGCGCATGGTCTCCTCCGGGTCCGGGTGTTGACCCGCAGTAACCGCTCGTCAGCTTGGGCGGTGCTTTTCGCTCGTTTCGTGTCAACGCCGACGCCGGATGACCAGCCCGGCCAGCATGGCCAGCAGCGCCAGGCCCCCAGCGCCCGCGCCCTGCGAGCGCGCGCTGCAGCCGCAGCTGGGAGGCCCGATGTCGTCGTCGGGCCGATCGGGCGGGTCGTCGATGCCGTCGTAGCCGGTGTCTTCGGGCTGCTCGCCGTCGGGATTCTCCCCCAGCTCAGCGGTCCAGCTGTAGGACCAGGAGTCGGGGTTGTCCCAGTCGTAGTAGTAGCCGCTGGCGTCGTCGTCGTAGGGGGAGACCGCCAGGAAGACATCGCCGTCCTGGAAGGGGATCCAGCCCTCGCCGCTGTTTGCCTCGTCCAGCTCCAGGCGGAGAACCTCGGCCACGCGGTCGTCCTCGGTGGACACAAGTACGGCGTACCACTCCGGCCCCGCCTCGCCGCTGAAGCTGACGTGCAGGTCGCCGCCTCCGCTGTCCAGGCTCTCGGGGAACTGGATGTAGTTCAAGCCCAGCGACTGGGGCTCATCGCGGGAGGTGGATTCACCCGCGTCGGGCAGGCTGTTGACATAGTCGTGGATGTCGATGCCTGGGAACGCGCTCTGCTCGTCGTAGTCCATGACCGCGGTGGCGGCCATGAAGCCCGTCCACACCTCGTCCCAGTCCAGCCCGATGTCCTCGACGTTGTCCTTGACGAAGTAGGAGTACTGGCCGTACTCGAACTCCGCCTCGTCCCACATGGCCTTGACGGTGTCGGCGCCTTCGTACCAATTGTCCAGGAAGAAGTTGAAGATCGCAGCGCCGTACATGTGGTAGAAGATCTCGTAGTCGCGCTGTGACGAGGCGGTGAGCCCGATGTAGGGCGTGTCGGTGTAGGCGCTCACGTAGTAGGTCCACCAGTTGTGCTGGGGGTAGACCTGTTCTTCCATCCAGATGGCGCTGGCTTCCCAGTACCAGAACTCGGGCGCGTAGCTGGTGGAGAACTGGATGGTGTGGTGGAACTCGTGGGCGGCCATGGTGTCGGCCCAGGACGAGCTGCTCCAGGATCCCGACGAGGCCACGATGTAGGGCGCGTAGCCCACCCCGCTGCAGCTCTCGACGGAGGTGTAGGCGCCGGCGTTGCCGGAGTCGTCCGAGATGTAGGCCAGCATGGGGTACTGGTCGGTGCCCACGGGCTGGTTCCAGCCGAACTCCTCCACCTCTTGGTCCCAGGAGTACTCCAGGGCCTCGGCGAAGGACTCCGCCAGGCTCTCGCTCACGCCGCTGTCCCACTCGACGGAGAAGTGCTCGGTGAGCATGTAGTTGCTGCTCTGGTGGCCCCAGCAGGGCTCGTCTTCGAGCGGCGCGGGAGGGGGTGGCTTGTCGTCGTCCTGGCCGCGGTGGTTCACCGGCCCCAGCCCTGTGCCGCCGAAGGGGTTGAGCGCGGCCGCCATGCGGGCCTGCTCGGCAGGTCCGAAGACCCGCCAGTTGGCCTTGAGCTCCATGACCAGGTGGGTGAGGCAGGCGGGGCGCTCACCCTCGGCGGGCAGCCCGGGGGCCTCGGCGGCCAGGAACTCCTGCCAGAGGGAGTCGTGGAGGGCCTGTTCCCGGGCGTCGAGCGTGGCGGCATCGACGGGCAGGGACAGGACCAGGGCGAGCAAGGGGAGGGGGGCCATGGGGCCTCCTGGACGGGATTGCGGCGAAATTCCAGGCGTCGAGGCGAGGAGAGTGTAGCCGCGGTGTGGAGCTGTTGATCCCCGCGCCCCCTCGGGGCACGAGGTTTCGCAAACCCTTGACGCTGCTCAGCTCCGGCTCAGGTCCACCAGGCAGCCCAGGCCGTAGCGCAGGGCCCGGGGGAAGCTGATGGAGAGCACACCGGGCTCGTAGCTCATGGCCACCGGGCGCTGGCAGATGTCGGCTCCAGCGCGGAGCAGCCAGCAGAGCAGCTGGTGGTCGAAGCGGTAGTCATCGGAGAAGCGCTCCAGCGGCGCCCCCTGGAGCGCGGAGGCACGGAACGCCCGCGCCCCGTTGTGCAGGTCCGAGAAGCTGGCGCCGAAGCGCAGGTTGGCCAGGGACGTGAGCCCGCGGATGCCCAGGCTGCGCCAGGCCGGGACCCCCGTGGCGGCCGGGGGGAGGAAGCGGGAGCCCAGCGCCACCGCGGCCTCGTCCAGCGCTCCGGCCAGCGCCAGCGTGTCGCCGGGATCGTACTGGCCATCGCCGTGGAGCAGCACGATGCGCCGCGCCCCTGACTGCAGCGCCGCGGCGTAGCCGGTCTTCTGGGCCGCGCCGTAGCCCCGATTGCGCGGGTGGCGCAGCAGCTGGCCGCGGGAGGCTCTGAGGGGCTGCGGGCTGCCGTCGTCCACCACGAAGACCTCCACCGACGCGGGGAGCGCGCGCAGCAAGGCGTCCAGGCGCTGCTGCAGGCCCAGGCAGGGGATGACCACGGCGGTGGGTCCGGACATCGCCGCTGACTATCCCACGGTGGTGGACGGGGCCCCCGGGGAGCAGGTACTTGGATGGCATGAACTGGCTGGTCACCGGCGGCTGCGGCTTCATCGGCAGCGCCTTCGTGCGCCGCCTGCTGGCGGCGGATGCTCCCGTCCCGGGCGGTGTGGTCTGCCAGGTGGACCGCGTGGTGGTGCTGGACAAGCTCACCTACGCGGGGAACCCGGCCAACCTGGAGGCCGGCCAGGGCGATCCCCGCTACCGCTTCGTGCAGGGAGACATCGCCGATGGCCCGCTGGTGCGCCGCCTGCTGGGCGAGGAGCGCCCGGATCTGCTGCTGAACTTCGCCGCCGAGTCCCACGTGGATCGCAGCCTCGAGGGCGAATTCCCATTCCTGCACACCAACGTGGTGGGCACCCAGGTGCTGCTGCGGGCCTGGACCGAGCGGGGCCAGGGGCGCTTCGTGCAGGTGTCCACCGACGAGGTCTACGGCTCGCTGGGTGAGCAGGGTGTGTTTCGCGAGGGCGATCCTCTGGCCCCCAGCAGCCCCTACGCCGCCAGCAAGGCCGCCGGTGAGCTGCTGGTGCAGGCCGCCGTGCGCAGCTGGGGGCTGGACGCGGTCATCGCGCGCTCCTGCAACAACCTGGGCCCCTACCAGCACCCCGAGAAGCTGGTGCCCAAGATGATCGCGCTGGCCAGCCTGGGGCAGGTCCTGCCTGTCTACGGGACTGGCCGCAACGTGCGCGACTGGATCTGGGTGCAGGACAACTGCGAAGGGCTCTTGCGCGCAGCGCTGAGCGGTCGGGCGGGGCGCGTCTACAACCTGGGCGCCGGGCAGGAGCGCGAGAACCTGCAGGTGGTGGGGCATATCCTGGACCGCCTGGGAGCCTCGCGGGATCTCATCTCCCTGGTGGCAGACCGTCAGGGGCACGACTGGCGCTACGCCCTGGACTCCAGCCGGGCGCGCGACGAGCTGGGCTGGGCGCCCACCATGAGCTTCGAGCAGGCCCTGGACCGCACGGTGGACTGGTACCGGCAGAACCCCGCCTGGTGGCGACCGCTGCTGGCAGGAGGTGCTCCTTGATCAGCAAGCAGAAGACCCCCAGCCCCGATCTCATCGAAGGAGTGCGGGTCAAGGCGCTGCGCCCCATCCCCGACGAGCGCGGGCGGCTGATGGAGCTGTACAGCCGCGATGACGAGCACTTCACCGGCTTCGCCCACGCCTACCTCACCGTGGCCTACCCCGGGGTGGTCAAGGCCTGGCACCTGCACCGGCACCAGGTGGACAACATGGCCGCGGTGGCGGGCATGGTGAAGCTGGTGCTCTTCGACGGGCGCGACGGGTCACCCAGCGAAGGCCGCGTGAACGAGTTCTTCATGGGCCTGCACCGCCCGCTGCTGGTGCAGGTGCCCGCCGGGGTGTTCCACGGCTTCAAGTGCGTCGGCACCGAAGAGGCGCTGGTGATCAACTTCCCCAGCGAGCCCTACCACCGGGAAGATCCCGACGAGTACCGGCTGGCTCCCGACCATCCCTCCATCCCGTACGACTGGGCGCGCAGGGATCGCTAGCGGCTTGCGAAATGAGCCCGGGCAGGCCATGATCCCGCAGAGACCGGACCAGGAGCAGGCATGAGCGATGAGATCGTCCAGAAAGAGACCGCGCCGGATCTGTCCGAGCTCGAGCAGCGCCAGAAGGGTATCGTCGGCGAGTTCATCGACTTCATCCTGCACAACAAGGCCTGGTGGATGACCCCCATCATCCTGGTGCTGCTGGCCATGGTGGCCTTCATCCTGTTCGCCGAGTCCAGCCCGGTGCTGCCGTTCATCTATACGGTGATCTGAGGGCGGCACCAGGCATCCCCCGCGAGCCAAGCCCTCCGATCTGTACGCCTTCCGAAGCCAAGCCCTCCGATCTGTACGCGGCGTGGCGGTGAACGCCCGAAAACCAACGTTGGATGGTAGGCGGTCGTGCCGTTCAGCCTTCGGAGGGCGGAAAACGTACATATTCGGAGGCTTGGCTCTGCTGGGCGTACAGATCCGGCGGCTTGGCTTTGTGGGCCCCCTCAGTAGTCCCGGCGGTCCATGCGCAGGGTGAAGCGACCGCCCACTCCCCAGGGCAGGCCGCGTGGAGCGGAGGGTGTGTTCATCTTCGACATCGGGGACCTCCTGATCGGTAGCGATAGGGTGTCCACCAAACCGGGTCAACTCCAGCGCGCCCCTGTCCTCACATGGCGGACACGAGACGATGAGAGAATCCGCCCAGGTCCACCCCTTGTTCTACGGCGAGGGTGGTGGGCAGGGCACCCAGGCTGGGGGCGAAACGCCAGGCCAGCGCGAGTTCAAAGACGTCGTTCAGGCCGTAGGCCACCCGTCCGCCTCCCTGAAAGCGCGGTATCAGCAACGGCCTGATGCCCTTCCCGCGGGCGTACTGCGTACCTGGCTGGCGAACCAAGGCCATCCCGCCCTCCAGGCTCAGGTGCTTGTGCGGAACCAGGAATCCTGTGCTCACGGGGGCCTCGGGGGGTGGCAGCAGGGGCAGGGTGTGGGTGGCGCGCGTCGCGGTCTGCCGGCGCACCACCGAAGGTCCACAGGCCACCAGGCCCAGCAGGGTGGCGGCCAGGGAGCTGCTGCGTCTCACGTCAGAACACCAGGTACAGCCCCAGCCCCAGCGCGGCGAGGCCGCCGGTGACGTAGGTGGCCTGGGCGTGGGTCTGCTGGCGGGCGAAGGCCTGGTTCAGCGCGGCCTCGTCCGAGGCGCTCTGCATCTGGCCGGTCTGCAGCAGGGCCAGGGTGGCGCTGGTGGCGGCCAGCCCTGCGGCCAGCGCACCGCTGGCCAGCAGGGCGGGGGGGTGCCTGCGCTCCATACGCGCGCGATCCGCGGGCTCCTGGCCGGCGGCGGGCAGGGTGACCACTTCCTGGACCACGCGCTCCGAGCCGTCCAGCGGCAGCAGGTCCAACAGCACCAGGTAGGTGTCGTCGGGCTCCACCCGCACGAAGGTGGCGAACTCCACCTCCTGCTCGCTGGTGCCCACCTGGACCAGGTGCAGGCCCGCCAGGGTGGTGGCCGGGAAGCTGTTGAGCTGGCCGTCCAGGGCGGCGATGCGCAGCAGCGGCTGGGGGTGCAGCTTGATGGTGGCCTCGGCGGTCCAATCCTGGGCGGCGGCCTGGTACTGGATGAAGGGCTTGATGCCGTAGTCCACCGGCCAGTGGTCGGGGGCCACGCGGTAGGCGGCGGAGAACGACAGGCGGGCCCTGGGCAGCTCGCCCTGCGCCATGGCCAGCGCGCCCTCGGCCAGCCCGTAGCGGGACAACAGCTCCGGCTCCGCCAGCGGACCACAGGCGAAGGACACGGAGGCGTCGGACAGCGCCGCCGCCGCGTCGCCGGCGCGCTCCTCCAGCAGGGCCTGCTCGGCTCGCTCCAGGTAGCTGGGCAGGTCGTCGCAGCCCGCGTGAGCGGAGAGGGCCGTGAGCAGGATGGCGAGGGTGGCGATCACCGCTCGCCCCCGTCGTCGGCGCCGGCTTCGCCGCTGGCCAGCTGGGTGGCCAGGGCCGTGTCGCCGGCCTCGAACCTGCCGCCCTCCCTGGGGCCGGTGTCTGGGGGGCGGGTGTCCAGGGCGACGCCGGTGCCCTCGCCGGTGGCGGGGCTGCGCCCCGACCAGCGCCCGGTGTCCTCGGGCCCGGTGTCGGCTGTGTCTTGTGGCTCCTCCGAGTCGTCGGTGTCGAGGTGATCCACGGTGGAGTCCCAGGAATAGCCGGTGTCCACCGGGCGCCCGCTGTCCGGCTCGCCGGTGTCCGAGGATCCGGCGTTGGTGTCGTCGGGATCCAGCGCGCCCTACAGCTCGTCGAGCCGCTGCTCGTACACGTCGCGCCGCACCAGGCAGGCCACCAGCAGCGCCGTGAGCGTGAGCCAGCCCCAGCGCGACAGGTTCATGGGCGGTGGGCGCTCAGAATGGCCGCTGGGCTGTGTTCAGGTCGTCGACCTGCGGCTGCACGGCGATCCAGTGGCTGTCGGGCTGCTCACCCTCCGAGAGTGACCTTCGGTCGAGGAGCTTGCGGCGGGTGATGCGGGCCAGGATAGCCGTGGGGCCGATGCCCGCGAAGAACACCACGCCCAGCAGCAGGCTGTTCTGGACGGTGATGATCCCGTGCGCGAGCTTCTTCCAGCCTCGCCACAGTCGCTTCATGGCTGACAGCATGGCAGGATCCTGCCCCGCGCAGCGGCGTTCGTCAACGTCTTGCTCGCGGATTGGACCCGGCATACGTGACGGCCCCCGCGTGTTCCCGCATCTTCGTCGGAGTCGCATTTGTCCAGCATCCTCCCCCTCGTCCTGGCATTGGCCACCCCCCAGGCGCACTCTGCGCAGCTGGAGTGGGCCGGCCACTACCGCGCCCGGGGCCTGCTCTACGACTCCCTGAGCTTGTCCGACACCCACGACCAGGCCGAGGGCACCAGCAACCTGCTGGACCATCGCCTGCGCCTGCAGCCCCGCTTCCATATCACGGAGCGTGTCGGGCTGTTCATGGAGGTCGACGCCCTGAGCCTGGTGCCCTGGGGTGAGCAGGTGGAGGCCTGGGAAGATCCCGTCACCGGCGACGAGACCTACCTGGCCTACGATCAGACCCTGGTGGCGCCAGTGAGCTCCGATGGCGCCAGCACGCCGGCAGGGGTCCAGGTCACGCGCGCCTGGGGCGAGGTGTACGGCGACATCGGCCGGCTGCGCTTCGGCCGCGTGCCGCTCCACTGGGGTGCCGGCATCTGGCAGAACGACGGCTCCGGTCCCGACTCGGAGTACGGCGACACCGCCGACCGCGTCCAGTTCACCTCGCGGGTGGGCCTGCTCTACCTCATGGCCGCCTACGACGTGAACTACGAGGGCTACCTGAACGCGCCCGACGACATGCAGTCCCTCAACGCGGCCTTCGCCTACCACACCGAGACCCTGGGGGTGGGCTTCCACAACCAGTACCGCTGGCAGTCCTCTGAGGCCTTGTCGCTGTACACCGGCGACATCTGGGTCAAGGCCACGCTGGGCACCATCGAGATCGAGTCCGAGGTGGTGGGGGTCTTCGGTGGCGGCAACCTGGGGGGTGGCGCCAACGACATGCGCATCGCCTCGGTGGGCGCCATGCTGCGCGGCCACGCCGAGCTGGACAAGATCCTCGTGGGCTTCGAGGGTGGCCTCGCCACCGGCGACGCCGATCCCGATGACGCCACTATCAAGACCTTCACCTTCGATCGCGATCACAACGTGGCCCTGATGCTCTTCGAAGAGCCCCTGCCCACCCTCGAGGCCACCACCGCAAACGACAGCAACGGCGGCCGCGATCTCTCCGCGGTGCTCACCGGCGAAGGCGTGCGCAACGCCCTGTACCTGCGACCCCAGGTGGGCTACCGCTTCCTGCCCGAGCTCAAGGCGGAGCTGGCCGTCATCGGCGCCCAGGCCGCCCGGCTGCCCGAAGCCGATCGCGACAACAACGGCTACGGCTGGGAATTCGACGCCTCGGTCACCTACTCGCCCTACGAGCACTTCTCGGTCAAGGGCGTGGTGGGGCTGCTGATGCCGGGGCGCTACTACAGCGCCTTCGAAGACGACGAGCTGGGCACCGGCTTCGACAAGCCGGCTGTGGGCGGCCTGCTGCAGGGCAGCGTCCGCTTCTGATCATCCCCCGCGAAACATGGAGCTCCCCATGCGCTGGGCCGGAGTACACACCGCCCTGGTCACGCCTCTCTCCGGTGGCCGGGTGGACCGCGATCGCTACCTCCAGCACTGCGAGCGTCAGCTCGCCGCCGGGGCCCACGGGCTGGTGGCCTGTGGCACCACGGGCGAAGCCCCGACCCTGAGCCAGCAGGAGTGGCTCGACGTGGTGGGCATCGCGGTGCAGGCGGCGGCCGGCGCGGTGCCGGTCACCGCTGGCTGTGGCACCAACGACACGGCCTCGTCCACCCAGCGCCTGCGGCTGGCCCGCGAAGCCGGCGCGGACGCCGGACTGCTGGTGCTCCCCTACTACAACAAGCCCTCGCCCGATGGCCTGCGCGCCCACGTGGCCGCCTGCGCCGCGCAGGGCCTGCCGCTGGTGCTCTACCACGTGCCCGGCCGCACCGCTCAGCGCGTCCCCGCCGCTCTGCTGGCCGAGCTGGCCTCGGTGTCGGGCGTGGTGGCGGTCAAGGAAGCCAGCGGCGACATCGACTACGCCAACCAGCTGCTGGCCGCCACGCCCATCCCCGTGCTGTCGGGCGACGACTTCACCTTCTTCCCGCTGGTGGCCCTGGGCGGATCCGGCGTCATCAGCGTGATCTCCAACCTGGCCCCCGCCGCCACGGTGGCCCTGTACCAGGCGGCCAGCGACGGCGACCTCTGTGCCGCCCGCGAGCTGCACTTCGGCCTGCTGCCGGCCATCCGCTGGCTCTTCCACCAGAGCAACCCCATCCCCGCCAAGGCCGCCATGGCGGCGGCGGGCCTGTGCGGCGACGAGCTGCGCCTGCCCCTGGTTCCCCTGGGGGCGCCGGTGCCCGACTTCGTGCTCGACCTGGTGGAGGCCTGACATGCTACGCGTAGCCGTCGTGGGGGCTGGCGGGCGCATGGGCCGCCTGCTGGTGGCCGAGGTGATGGCCGCCGAAGACCTGGTGCTGGCCCTGGCCACCGAGCACGTGGACCACGACGTCCAGGGTCGCGACGCGGGCCTGGTGGCCGGTGTCGATGTCTGTGGGCAGCCCATCGAGTCCCTGGAGTCCGGAGCCCACCTGGCCGTGGACGTCTTCGTGGACTTCTCTCTGCCCGAGGGCACCGAGCGCCTGCTGCAGGTGGCCGGTGATCGCCCGCTGGTGGTGGGCACCACGGGCCTCACGGTGCAGCAGGACGAGGCGCTGAGCGCCCACGCCCGGCGCGCTCCGGTGGTGGTGGCGCCCAATTTTTCCACCGGAATCGCGCTGCTGAGCGAGCTGGTCCAGCTGGCCGCCCAGGTGCTGGCTCCCTACGACGCCGAGATCATCGAAGCCCACCATCGCCAGAAGCGCGACGCGCCCTCCGGCACGGCGCTGGCGCTGGCCCAGGCGCTGGTGTCCGCCCGCGGACAGCAGCTCGAGGCGCAGGCCGTCTACGGTCGCCGGGGCCACACGGGTGTGCGCAGCCGAGGTGAGGTGGGCATCCACACCGTCCGTGGCGGCGACATCGTGGGCGAGCACCGCGTCATGCTGGCCGGGCCGGGCGAGCGCGTGGAGCTGGTGCACGTGGCCTCCAGCCGCGCCGCCTTCGTGGCCGGTGCCCTGCGGGCCCTGCGCTGGCTGCCCGGGCGCCCCCCGGGCCGCTACGGCATGAAGGACGTGCTCGGGCTCTGACTACGAGCAGGTGACAAACAGGTCGCCGACAGGCGGCCGCCCCGGATCGTAGCGAGGGCCAGCAGGCGCCAGGTGCAGCGTGTTCTGCGCAGTAGTGCCGGGTGAAGGCATATTACCGATATGCCGAAGTCGGCGCTGCGAGCCGGGCGCGCTGCGGCGGCGATCTGCTGGATCGCAGTAGATTCGGGGTCCTGTCGCCTGCTCTACTCCAGCTCCGCGGGCAGGGCCTGGCGGTAGTTGGGGGAGAAGACCTGGTGGCAGTCGCGGCAGGGGCCCAGGCCGGGCACGCCGCGGGAGCGCACGTCTCGGCGCAGGTCCTGCAGGCGGTCCGACGACCACAGCGCGGACAGGGGCTCGGTGGTGACGGCGCCCACGTGGTTGTCGAGGGAGGGATCCCACGGGCAGAGGGTGAGCTTGCCGTCCCAGCTGACGGTGGGGGTGGCGAAGGGCCCGGGGCAGCGCCGCGGCTGGCTGGGGTCGCTGAGCGTGAGCACAGCGCCTGTGGCCGCGGCGAGCTCTTCCAGAGCCGCCTGCGAGCGCTGATCTCCCACGAAGCTGCGCGGATCGGCGCGGCGCAGCCAGAACGCGTCGCCGCCTTCAGCCGGCAGCTGGCCGGCCACCAGGGCGGGATCGCGCAGGCGAGGTCGCCACCGCTCCAGGTCTTGCAGCACGGAGCCGGCTGTCAGGCCAGTGGCCGGAACGCTGCGCAGCACCACCAGGCGCATGGTGGAGCCCCGGTCCCAGGCCAGCCGCTCCACGTGTTGCAGCGCGGCCTGCTGGTGGGGGCCCATGCGATCGAGATCGAGCCAGTACTCCTGGGGGGCTTCGGGGTGGTCCAGGGCGGGATCCACCATGTCTTCGGACAGCAGCAGGGCGTTGGTGTGGACGCGCAGGCGCCCGAAGGGGCGCCCGGGACCCACCACCTGCAGCAGGTACTTGAAGATGGGCAGGAGCTCGGGGTGCAGCAGGGGCTCGCCGCGCCACCGGAGCGCCAGCGTGCCCAGCACGATCCCCTTGGACTGCAGATCCTCCACCACGCTGCGCACCAGCTCGAAGCCCATGAAGCCGCGCCCGAAGTCCACGTAGTGGCGGTCGCGCCAGGTGTGCCAGGTGCGCGGCTGTGCGTAGCAGGTGCTCATGGGCCCGGGGGCCTCCTGGAGCAGCCGCTGCATGCGCTCGGGGGGCGTGTCGCAGCCGCTCCAGGCGCAGTCACAGGTGTCGGTGAGCTCGAGGGTGAGCACACCGGCGGGCAGCGAGAGCCGGGAGGTGGAGGGCGTGGGGCGGCGCGGCAGGCGGGGAGCCAGGCGGCGGAAGCCAAGCTGCAGGCCGCGCCCCACCAGGGGACCCAGGCGATCGGAGCTGCGGCGCAGGTAGCAGTTCTGGATGCAGGGTGTGCGGCAGCGCTTGACCACGCGGCGCCGCTCGCTCAGGGCCGGCGAGCGCCACAGCTGCTGCAGGGTCTGCTCGCGCACGCTGCCGAAGCTGCCCGCCAGGAAGTCCAGCTGGCCGTCGCACATGATGGCGGTGCCATCGGCGTTGATGTACAGCTCTTTCCAGCCCGCCCAGCAGGGGGCCTCGAGGGGCTGCAGCTGGTCGCGGTAGTAGGCCGGCAGCAGCTCGATGTCCTCGACGGGGTTCTGGATGCGGAAGGCCGGCCACGGGGGGTGCTTGGCGCGCTCCAGCAGCTTCGCCACCAGCCGCTGCAGCTCGGGCATGCGCTCGGGTCCGATCCACAGCTCCGCCACCCGCCGCTCCCGCTCCGGATCGGGCTCGTCCACCGTGCGCGGCGGCCGGCGGAACAGGTTGAGCAGCTGCACGCCGTCCATGCCCAGCTCGGCCAGGCTGTCGAGGAAGGCTGGCAGCAGCTCCAGGTTGTCGGCGTGCACCAGGGTGTTGGCCAGCACCTTGCGGCGAGGGTTGCGCGCCTCGGCGTCGGCGCGCCGCAGCGCCAGGTAGCCGGCCAGCGCGCGGCTCCAGGTGCCCGCGCCGCGGATGGCGTCGTGCACCTGCTGCGGGCCGTCGATGCTGAAGTTGATGTGCAGCTTCTCGGGGGGGATGCGCGCCAGGGCCTGGGCTCGCCGGTCGTCGATCAGCGTGCCGTTGGTGGTGAGGGTGATGTGGAAGTCCTTGCGCGCGGCGTGGGCCAGGATGGTCTCCAGATCGTGCCGCACGAAGGGCTCGCCCCCCAGGGGGTTCAGGACACGCACGCCCCACAGCGCGGCCTGGTCGATGATGTCGAGGATCTCGTCTGTGTCGAGCTCGTCGGGCAGGTCGTAGCAGGTGGTGCACATGGCGCAGCGCAGGTTGCAGCGCAGCGTGACGTTGATGGACAGCCAGTCGGGGGGCGCCAGGGAGCGGCCCAGCGCGCGCGAGGCGTACATCCTCAGGTCCTGCTCCAGGTGGCGGGGTGTGGGCATGCGGGTCGCTGGCCTCTCGACTACGGTACCGTGTAGCCTTAGCTCGTGCCCGAGGGCTCCGACACCCGGAGCCACCGGTACCCGGCGCTACGGTCGGGATCACCGGGATGCTCGGCCAGCAGGACCTCCCATGCGCATCCTGATCGTCTTTCATGGCTGGTTCCCCGTCCCCGGGCGTCCGGTGGCCGGCGGTGCCCTGCGCGCCTGGCACCACGCCGAGGCGCTGCGCGGTGCCGGGCACGATGTGCACCTGGTCACCCGCGAGCAGGACGGCAGCGCCGAGGGCCCCCCCTGCTTCCGCAGCGGCCCGCAGCTGCGGGAGCACGCCCAGCGCATCCAGCCCGACGCGATCCTCTGCGTGCAGCCCGAGGAAGCCCCGTGGCTGGCCGGACTGGGCGTGCCCCTGGCGGTGGATCTGTACGCGCCGCGCATGCTCGAGGCCCAGTTCCAGGACACCACGGGCCAGGAGGCCGTGCACACCCTGCGCGCCATCCGCGCCGGGGACTTCTTCCTGTTCTCCAATCCCCGGCAGCGCTTCTACTTCCTGAGCCTGCTGGCCCTGGCCGGGGTGGATCTGCGCAGCGATGCCCACCTGGCGGTCGTGCCCCTGGTGGCGCCCCAGGGCCCGCCGCGCCGTGCGTCTCGCGCTCCCCTGTTCGTCATGGGCGGGGTGGCCTGGCCCTGGCTGGACCCGGTGGATGGCCTGCGCCGCGCCGTGGCCCAGCTGCGCAAGCGCCGCAAGGGCAAGCTGCTGGTGCTGGGAAACGCGCCGGTGGTGGGCGACTCCCAGGTGCAGGACCTGCCGGCCGCCGTGCCGCCCGGCAAGCGCCTGAGCTATGGCGGGGTGCTGCCCTACGACGAGCTGCTGGCCACCTACGCCCAGGCCAGCGCCGCGCTGGATCTGATGGCCCAGACCCCCGAGCGCTCCATGGCGCTGGCCTTCCGGCACATGGACTACCTGGGCTGCGGGCTGCCCATGATCGTGGACCAGCAGCACGTGCTCGCGGATCTGTTGTCGGGCGCCGGCGCCGGGCTGGTGGGGCTGTCGGTGGAAGACGCCATCGACGCCGTGTTGGACGATCCCGAGGCCAACCTCAGGCGCGCCCAGGCCGCCCGCGGGCTCGCCGAGCAGCGCTTCAGCCGCGCGGTCTGCGAGGCACCCTTGCTGGCCTGGATGCAGCGGCCACAGCTCCGGGAGCGTCGCGACACGCCCCTGGGTCAGCTGGCGGAGATCAAGGCCCAGCTGGCGTCAGCCGAGGCAGCCCGCAGCCGGGCCGAGGCCGACGCCGCGCGCATGGCGGCCGAGGTGGCCGACAAGCGGGCCGAGGTGCAGGGGCTGGTGCGCCAGGTGCGCACGCTGTCGGTGGCCACCGAGCGGCTGGCGGGGTCCGTGGCCGAGGTGGCGGGCTTCAAGCGCGAGGCCATCAGCGTGCTGGGCGGCGCCGAGGCCCAGGCCCGCGACCAGCTGGCCACCCTGTCCACCGAGCTGGCCACCCTGCGGGCCGACACCGGCAAGAAGAGCGCTGAGCTGGACGCCGCTCAACGTGAGACCCTGCTGGTGCGCGAGCGGGCCCAGGAGCTGGACCGCCAGCTGGCGGCCGGCGAGGCGCGCCTGGGCCGGCTGCGGGTGGAGCTCACCCAGGCCGCCGGCGCCCTGGCGGAGTCCAGGGCCGATGCCGCCAAGAAGAGCAGCGAGATCGACGCCCTGGGCCGGGAGAAGGAGCTCCTGCGTGAGCAGGTGGACGATCTGCGCCGCCTGCTGGGCGCCGCCCAGGCCGAGGCCACGAGGCTGGGGGCCGAGGCGGGGCGGCTGGGCGCTGTGGTGGGCGAGGCCCGCTCCGACGCGCAGAAGAAGAGCCACGAGCTGGACGCGCTGGCGCGCGAAAAAGAGCTGCTGCGGGAACAGCTGCAGGAGGTGAAGCGGCGCGTGGAGGCGGGCGACGCCCAGGTGGCCTCGCTGCGCGAGCGCTCCGCCGAGCTGGCCGATCGGGCCACCGCCACCCAGGCCGATGCCCGCAAGAAGAGCGCCGAGCTGGATGCGTTGGCGCGCGAAAAAGAGCTGCAGCGCGAGCAGATCCTGGATCTGCAGCAGCGCCAGGGGCAGGACGAAGCCGAGCTGGCGCGGCTGCGGGTGCAGCTGGCGGACGCCAACCAGGGCCTCGCCGCCATCCAGAGCGACGTGGACAAGAAGGCCGGCGAGCTGGCGGCGCTGACCCAGGAGCGCGATCTCGTGCGCGAGCAGCAGCTGGCGCTGCAGGGACAGCAGGCCACGGTGGAGTCCCAGGCCAGGGCCGCGGCGGCGGAGGCTCGCCGCGCCTCGGTGCAGCTGGCGGTGGCCCAGGCCGACCTGGAGAAGAAAGACGCCGAGCTCGAGCAGCTGGCGCTGGCCGCTCAGCAGGCCCGCTCGGAGGTGCACGCCGTGGGCAGCGAGCTGGCCGACGCGCTGGCGGACGCCGCCAAGAAGGGCGCCGAGCTGCTGGCCGCCCAGGAGGAGCTGGCGGAGCTGCCCGAGGCGCTCGCCGCGGCCCAGACCTCGCTGGCCGATGTCCGGGCCGAGGCGGCTCGCAGCAGCGCGGAGCTGGACGGTGTGCGCCAGGCCCTGGACGACAGCCGAGCCCAGCTCGCCTCCAGCCGCGGCGCCGCCTCCGATGCCCAGGCCGACGCCGCCAAGAAGGGCGCCGAGCTGGAGGCGCTGCGGCAGGCCCTGCAGGAGGCGCGCGCCGCCGGCGATGACGCCCGCAGCTCGTCGCTGGAGGCCCAGACCGCCGCGGCGCGGGCCAGCACTGAGCTGGAGGCGGCCTCCCACGCCCTGGACCAGTCCCGCTCAGAGGCCGCCGCCCTGCAGGCCTCCCTGGGTGACGCCCAGGCGGACTCGGCCAAGAAGGGCGCCGAGCTGAGCGCGGCCCTGCGGGGCGAGCAGGAGGCACGCTCCGCCAGGCGCGGCGCCGAGGAGTCCCTGGTGCAGGTGCGATCGGAGCTGGACCGCACCGGCGCGGAGCTGGAGGCCCTGCGCCGCGACCTGGGTGACGCGCGCACCGAGCTCAGCGCGCTGCAGGTGGCCCACGGCGACGGCCAGTCGGACATCGCCAAGAAGTCGGCCGAGCTGGACGGTGCCCTGCGCCAGGCGCGCGAGGCGCGCCAGGAGCTGGAGTCCAGCCAGGAGGCTGGCGGCCGCCTGCGCAGCGAGCTGGACCGCGGCGGCGCCGAGCTGGAGGCCCTGCGCCGCGAGCTGGACGAGGCTCGCTCCCTGGGGACGGCGCTGCAGTCCACGCTGGATGACCTCCAGGCCGACGCCGCCAAGAAGGGCGCCGAGCTGGAGTCCAGCCTGCGCCAGGCGCGCGAGGCGCGCCAGGAGCTGGAGTCCAGCCGCGAGGGCGCCACCCGGCTGCGCTCCGAGCTGGACCGCACCAGCCCCGAGCTGGAGGCCCTGCGCCGCGATCTCGACGAGGCCCGCTCCCTGCAGGCCGCCAGCCAGTCCAGCCTGGTGGACGCCCAGGCCGACGTCGCCAAGAAGAGCGCCGAGCTGGAGGTGGCCCTGCGCGAGGCCCGCGAGGCGCGCCAGGAGCTGGAGTCCAGCCGCGAGAGCGCCACCCGGCTGCGCTCCGAGCTGGACCGCACCAGCCCCGAGCTGGAGGCCCTGCGCCGCGACCAGGCCGACGCCCGGGCCTCGGCCGACGCGCTGCAGTCCGCCCTCACCGACGCCACGGCCGACGTCGCCAAGAAGAACGCCGAGCTGGAGGCCGGGCGCCAGGAGCACCGCCGTCTCGAAGGTGCCCTGCTCGAAGCCCAGCAAGGCAGGAAGCGCTAGCGCTCGAGCCCCATGCGCTGGGCGTAGACGGGCCACAGCTCGGACCGGCCGCGGGCCTGCAGCCAGGCCTTCACCGTGGCAGGCGGGAAGCCGTACCAGTTGATGCCGCCGCAGGCGGCGCAGGTGGGCCAGGCGCTGAGCTCTCCGCGCAGGTGAGCCAGCCGCAGGGCGGTGGCGCGCTCGCCCTCCCACAGGGCGGTGAAGCCGCGCTCGGCCAGGGAACCCAGCGCCAGCTGGCCGCGCAGGTCGACACAGCAGACCGTGAGCTGGCCGTCGTGGCGTACCGTGGGTGTCATCCAGGCGCCGGGGCAGGGGCCGCGGGGGCCCTCGTGGATCTCGTCGTCCCGCTCCCAGGGGCGATCCTCCCAAAGCACCACGGCACAGGGAGGCCCGGAGCTGGCGCGCACGCCCTGCTCGCGCACGCTGCGATCGTAGCGGCGGGCGGCGGCGGCCGGGCCCGGGCCCCCCGCCGCGACGCTCAGGCGCTTGATCATGATCTCGTCGTGGCCCCGCGGGCCCCCCGGCCCCGCCCGCCGGCAGGCCAGGAAGTGCTGCCAGCTGCGCACGAAGCTGCCCACCTCGTGGGCGTTCTGTTGCTGCAGCACGAACTGCAGCTGGATGTTGAGGGGCAGCTGGGGCTGAGCCAGGGCGGCGCGGCGATCCACCAGGTGCCGGATGTTGCGCTGGACGCGCTGCAGCTGGTCGCGCCCCTTGACCCGGGCGTAGGTGTCGCGCGAGCAGGCGTCGAGGCTGAACACCAGCAGCAGGGGGAGCTGGCTCCAGGGAAGCCAGGCGTTCACCAGGGCGTCCATGCGCGGCGGGTCGAGGGTGATGCCGTTGGTGTCGACCCTGAGGTAGCTGGCCCGACCCTGCAGGCGGCGTGCCGCGTGCCCCACGAGGCCCGGCAGCTGCGGATGCAGCGACGGATCGCCCATCCACTGCAGGATGACGTGGTCGAAGTGGCAGTCGCTGGCTTCCAGGTCGTCGAAGATACTCCGGAACAGCGCCGGGTCCATGGTGCCGCCCTGGACGCCGTGCACGCGGCCTGCCCCGTGCAGCTGGGGCGTGCACATGGCACACCGTAGATTGCACAGGTCTGTGGGCTCCACCTGGAGCACACCGTAGCTGTCGAGGCTCACGTCCAAGGGGCACCCTCGATGGGCTGGTGGCTACTCCTATCACCGCCCCCGGCGGGCGGTTGACCACGGGCGCGGACCGGCCTACCTTGCTCTGCTGTTCATGCCACTCGCGAGGCGAGGTCCCATGCGGCACACGGCCCTCATCATCCCGCTCCTGCTGGGCTTGCCGCTGCTGGGCTCCGGTTGCCGGAACGCCTGCCAGGCGCTCTGTCGTGAGATGTACGACTACGCCCTGGAGTGCGGGCACAGCGTCACCAAGGAAGATCTCAGGGCCTGCTACCAGGCCGAGACCACCTCGCTCCAGCCCCGCACCAAGCGCCAGGACTGCCGAGAGGGCTTCGACGATCTCCGGCTGGAGTGGGACTGCGACGATCTGGTCCGGTACTTCAACGGCACCGGCGGCAGCGAGCCCGAAGACACCGGCGCCTCCGACTCCTACTGCTTCTGATCCCCGCGCGCCTGGCGTCGATCCCCCGGCGGGGAACCGATCGATCGCTTGACCGGTCCGAAGCTCCGGGGCATGATTGACCGTCCTTTCGGGCAGCCTTACACTTCATGCCGCAGGAGATCCCGTTGGAGAGGGGTTCCTCACACGTACAGCCCCCCCCGGTGCCGCCCGTGGCCAGCTACCAGCCTGAACCCTTCGGCAAGTACTACCTCGTCGACAAGATCGCCGTGGGTGGCATGGCGGAGATCTTCA
>CAZEJJ010000100.1:0-12183 GCA_964512185.1 uncultured Enterobacterales bacterium
GGGGGGCGGGGGCCCCCCGGGGTGGGGCGCGGGGGGGGCGGGGTGGGGGGGGGGGGGGGGGGGGCCCCCCCCGCCTCTTTCCCGAGCGCTCCTAGGGCGCGAGTGGTCGGTGTTCGTGCGCAGTGCCGAACGACCGGCGTTCAACAACACGCCGAGGAAGGAGGCCCAGCACGGGCGGCGAAGGCCGCGTCTCTGCGGTCGCGGTGGTGGGATGGCGAACAAAGGGGGATCAGGCTGTTCACGGCTAGAGATCGCCCAGCGTGCCCCTCAGTGGCTTGATCTGCTCGACCCGGATCACGCCGGCCAGGGCCGCGATGCCCAGCAGGCCGGAGCTGTCGCCCTTGATCTGTACGCGCTGGCCCTCGAGGCTGGCGGGCACGTCGCCTACGAGCTGGTAGCTGCGGCCGTCGTCGGCGTCTAGCTTCCAGAAGCCGGGGCCCACCAGGCCGCGGCGCAGGGTTCCCTTCCACTTCTTCTTGTTCATGGCGTGCTCCTACAGACGTCCCGAGGCCTTGGCGCGCTGCACGCCCGCGGCGCTCAGAGCCGCCACCAGGCAGAGAGCCCCGTTGACGACCAGCCAGCCGGTGGCCCAGGACTCGGAGAACCACCAGGGATCCAGCTGGCCGGAGAACGCGGCGTGCAGCAAGCCGGTGGCCAGACCGGTGCCCAGGCCCACGACCAGGGGCCAGATGCGGGTGGGGCCCAGCATCACCGTGGCCAGGATGGGCAGGGCCGCGCTGGCCCAAAGGGGGAAGTGGCTCCACTCGTGACCCAGCAGGGCGCCGGGCCAGTAGAGCAGGCCGCGGGAGAGCAGGCTGCCCAGCACGCTGGGCTGCAGAGGCAGCAGGGGCAGCAGGAACAGGCCACCCGCCACGAAGGCGCCGGTGGAGGCCGCCACGATCCTGGAGGCCGCGCCGCGCCGGCTCAGCCCCGCCACCAGGAAGCCCAGCAGGCCGCCCACGGCGAACAGCGGGGCGAAGACGCGCAGCTGCAGGTGCCGCACGGCGGCGCCGATGTCCAGCAGGCCGTGGCCGGTGCGCTGATCGAAGCCCGGCTCACCCAGGTCGCCGGCCGAGGACAGGAGCAGGTCGCGCACCCGCTCGGGGGTGCCGGCTCCCGCTCCCAGCAGCACGGCCGCGGCGCCCGCCACGTGGGGGCTGGCCATGGAGGTGCCCTGCCAGGCCACCAGCTGGTCGCCGCCGGCTCCGTCGATGGTCTGCTGCAGGACCCCGCCGCCTTCCTGGTTCAGGTCGCCACCCGGGCCCACCAGGTCGACGCCTTCGCCCCAGGTGGAGTAGGGCGCCAGCTGCTCGTCGGGGCCCACCGAGCCCACGCCCAACACGCTGATCTCGTGGGCGGGGCAGCCCACGCCCTCGCTGCCCGTGTTGCCGGCGGCCGCCACCACCAGCACGCCCGCCTCTGCGGCACGCTCCACCGCGAGCTGCAGCACGTCTGAGTGGGGGCCACCGAGGCTGAGGTTGATGACATCGGCGCCCTCGTCCACCGCCTGATCCACGGCGGCGGCGACGTGGTCGGACTGCCCGGATCCGCTTGAATCCAGCACCTTGTAGGGCACCAGGGTGACCTCGTGGGCCAGGCCGGCCACGCCCAGCCCGTTGTGGGTGGCCTGGGCGATGGTGCCCGCCACGTGGGTGCCGTGGCCCTGGTCGTCCTGGGCGCTGTCCACGTCTGGCACGAAGCTCATGCCCACATCGAGCCGCACACCGGCCAGGTCGGGCACCTGGGTGATGCCGGTGTCGATGACCGCCACGCTGACGCCGCGACCGGAGCCCACGCGCCAGCCCAGGGGGGCGCCCACCATGCGGAAGTTCCACTGCTCGGTGTAGCGGGGGTCGTCGGGGTAGCCCAGGGCCTGCATGGTCACGGCGGGCTCGACGGCCTCAATGGTGGCCTCGCGCGACAGCAGGGCCACCGCCTTGGCCAGGTTGTCCACCCGGGCGTTGGTGAGAGCCTCGTCGGCGGAGACCGAGGAGCTGTAGGCCAGCGGGATGCCGGTGCGCTGCGCCACCTGCTCGATGGCGGCTTGGCTGGTGCCGTCCACGAAGTCCACCACCAGGACACCCGGCTCGCCCAGGGCCACGGGACCCGGGGCGTCGGCCAGGCCCGCCTGGTGGGGAGCGGGTGCGCGAAGCCCCCAGAGCAGAGCCAGCAGTACCGCCATGCAGGCGAGGGCGAGGATGCGATGCAAGGGGACCTCCAGGGTGGCGGCGGAGGGAATACGTCAGGAACACGCAGGATCTTTCAGGGCGTTCAACTTCTCCGTATCTCGGGGGGCGTTCCCGGCGCCCTGATCCGCGGCGAGCGGCCGGTCCTGTCGCCTGCTGCGGGGAAGGCGCGGGCCAGGCGCAGGGTTGAGGCTTCGCTGCTGCGCGGCCAGGGAGAGGCTCATGGTGCAACCGCACATCCTGGTGGTGGACGACAACCTGCGGCTGCGGGAGGTGCTGCGCCAGGTGCTGCAGCGCGAGGGCTGCCGCGTGAGCCTGGCGGCCACGGGCAGAGAGGCCCTGGAATCCTGCCGGCAGGATCCTCCCGATCTGCTCGTGCTGAGGGCTGGGATCCGGGGCCAGCGGCACGAAGGCCGGCTCCGGGACGGGCGCGGCCTGCGCCTGTCGGGCAGGGGGACGGACCAGGGAGAGCGCCAGCGCCACAGCAGCGATGGCCAGGACGGCGGTGATGAACCAGCGGTTCATGGGTCCTCCGGGTGGGGGTTCCCAGGGCCAATCGAAGGGCGCCGAGGAGGCCCGGTGGAGCGCCCATGCAGGGCGCGTCCAGTCCTGGTGCAGATGGGGTGCAGGTGGCGACCCCCCTCCCAGCCCGCGACCCGTTAGTCCCAGCGCTCCGACCCCAGGAGTGCGGCATGCCCCTGCCCCCTCTGCGCGAGCCCGCGTCCCCGCTGCGCCGGGTCAGCAGCACGCTGCTGGCGCTGCCCTTGCTGGGGGCCCTGTTCGGCTCGCTGCTGCTGGTCAACGCGGTGCAGCTGTCCAGCCTGTCGGTGTGGCCCTTCTCCCGTGCCGCCTTTAGGCGCATCAACCGCAGCTGTGCGGATCTCTGGTGGGGTGCCTGCGTGGCCGCGGCGCGCTGGGCCTACGGCACCCAGGTGGTCTTCACCGGTGACGACGTCCCCGTGGGTGAGAACGCCATGGTGCTGGTGAACCACCAGGCCATGCCCGACATCACGTTCCTGATGTTCCTGGCCAGGACCAAGCAGCGGCTGGGAGACATGAAGTACTTCGTGAAGCGGCAGCTGGGCTGGGCGCCCGGCGTGGGCTGGGGCATGTGGTTCCTGGACTGCATCTTCGTGGAGCGGGACTGGGCGCGCGACGCCGGCACCATTCAGGCCACCTTCGCCCGGATCAACAAGGCCAAGGTACCCATCTGGCTCATCTCCTTCAGCGAGGGCACCCGCATGACCGCGCGCAAGCTGGAGGCCGCGCAGGCCTTCGCCCGGGAGCGCGGCCTGCGCGTGCCTCGCCACGTCCTGGTGCCACGGCCCAAGGGCTTCACGGCCTCCATCCAGGGCCTGCGCGGCCACCTGGACGCCGTGTACGACGTGACCATCGGCTACGTCGATGGCGTGCCCAGCCTGTGGCAGTACGGCCGCGGCCTGGCTCGCACGGCCCACATGCACGTGCAGCGCTTCCCCACGGGCGAGCTGCCCGAGGGCCCCGAGGCCCTGGCCGGGTGGCTGCAGGAGCGCTGGCAGGAGAAGGACGAGAGGCTGGAGAGGTTCTACGAGGACGGGGTGTTCCAGGAGACTTGAGGGGGTCGCTGGCGCCCCCGGCCGGTGTCATGTTGGGGCATACTCTGGTCACCTCGATCCTGCCCCGGAGCTCCCATGCGCCTCGCCCCCCTGCCCCTGCTGCTGTCCCTGGCTGTCCTGAGCGCCTGCCCTGTGAAGGAGGAGACCGGTCAGCCCCCGGAGGGCGACACCGACACCGACTCCGACACCGACACCGACACCGACGCCGACACGGACAGCGACTCCGACGCCGACACGGATTCGGACAGCGACGCCGACAGCGACAGCGACAGCGACGCAGACACGGACTCGGACAGCGACGCCGACGCCGACAGCGACACCGACATCGAGGACGAGGACTGTGGAGACGGCGTGGACAACGACGGCGATGGCCTGGTGGACTGCGAGGACGAGGACTGCGTGGACGACTGCGTGGAAGACTGCAGCGACGGGGTGGACAACGACGGCGATGGCCTGGTGGACTGCGACGACGACGAGTGCGTGGGCGACCCGGCCTGCTCGGAGCCCCTCTACGAGATCGAGCTCAGCGCGCGTCTCGAGGGCCTGGCCATGGCCAGCGGCGCCTTGGCCAAACACAAGTTCGGCTACCCGGCCGTCAGCCTGCTCTACGGCTATCTCGACCTGGTCGGCACACCCGATGATCCGCACGGCACCGGCTTCGCCTGCTCGGGCTACGCCTACGCCTACCCGGGCCCCTACTACGGCATGGCCAGCGCCTACCACGGCGGCTACACCGCGGGCGCGGGGGACTACACCTTCGAGTTCACCCTGTCGGTGCCGCGCAGCCTGCAGTGGTACGGGCCCTGCCCGGTGCCCTCCATCCCGGTGTTCCTGCTGGGCATGACCCACGGCGATCCGCAGATCACCCGCTACGATGGGGCGGGCTCCTGGTACGTGCAGTACTCCACCGCGCCGCGCGACATGGACAGCTACGGCTACCCGGGCACCGACGTCACCTGGTGGTACTACCCGAGCCAGACCAACCCGGTGGTCTGGGAGGGCTACTACACGCCCTGATCCTGATCGGAGGCCGGGACGGTTCGCGGGTGGCGGTGCACAATGGGATCGCCTCGCCCCCAGGGACCCCCATGCGCGTCGCTGTCCTCACGCTCATCCTGCTGCCAGCCTGCCCCGGCCCCGCGCCAGTGGACACTGGCGACAGCACCGCTCCGGTCCTGGTGGACCTGTCGGGCAGCGTCACCGATCCCTACCTGTCGGGGGCATCCGTGGACGGCGCCTGGGTGCTGCTGGACTTCGGCGACGAGCAGATGGGGCTGCGCACGGGCTCCGACGGCTCCTTCTCGGCGCCCGGCGTGCCCGGCGACGAGCCCGTCACCATCACCGTGGCCATGGAGGACCACATGGCCGTCAGCTACGGCGGCGTGCTGCTGGCGGAGGTGAGCATGCCGCTGCACCTGCGCACCCACGCGCGCAGCCTGGAGAGCTACGCCACGGAGAGCATGAACATCACCGGCACGGTCAGCGGCGCGCCGGTGGGCAGCTACGTGATGTTCTTCGGACCCCACGATGGTCCCAGCGACGACAGCTACCTGGCCTATGTGCAGGTGAGCACCGAGGATCCCGTGCCCTTCGATCTCAACCCGGAGCTGGTGCTGCCAGCCAGCGACTACGTTCTGGGGGCGCTGGCCTTCGACGGCAGCAGCTGGGAGGTGCTGGCGGCCAGCACAGCGCTGGTGAGCTGGGGAGGGACCGAGGAGATCGAGCTGCTGATGGATCCGGACGCCTTGCTCGATCTGAGCGTCAGCACCAACGCCCCGGCGCTGGAGGGCGAGCCGGTGTCCTACCTTCCCGAGGACTACTGCCGCAGCCTGGCCATCGCTCACCTGGGCGAGAGCATGAGCACCACCACGGGCTACAACCGCAGCTGCGAGGAGGGCAGCGACGGCTTCCTGCTGGACCTGGGCTACACGGCGGTGGAGGGCTTCACGGATCGGCTGCAGCTCTACCTGTTCGAGGACTTCACCACGGGCAGCTACGCCTACGGCTCGCTGCCCATCCCCGACGGCGCCGGCAGCATGGAGGCGGAGCTGCTGGACGCCCCCACCCTGGAGCACCACGAGCTGCTGGGCCAAGGCGACAGCGTCGCCTGGGAACCGGTGGCTGGGGTCAGCGACTACCTGCTCTACGGCTACGGTGTAGACGGTGCTCTCGCCTGGTACATGTACCCCGACGGGCTCGACACCAGCTTCCAGATCCCGCGCTTCCCCGGCGACTTCGACACCAGCGTCATCCTGGAGGATGGCAACTGGGCGGTGATCTCGCGACACGTAGTCTATACAGACGCCGGGTCGCTGGACCAGGCCGAAGCCTACACCGGCAGCACCACCTTCGGCGGCGATCTCTCACTGTAGCGAGGAGCCACCATGTCGATCCCGTTCCTGGCCCTCGCCGCGCTGCTCGCGCCCGCATCGGCCGAGCGCCTGCTGAACGCGCCTCCGGGGCTGCCGGCGCCGGATCTGACGCAGCAGGCACCGGTGGCCGCCGCGGGCCTCGCGCCCCTGCCAGCGCTGGAGCCCCGGTCGGAGCTGCTGGTGCTCACCACCGATCAGCTGGCCGCCGACAGCCGCCTGCTGCAGCGCTTCATGGCCTTCCGCCAGGCCGAGGGCTGGGCCGTGGATCTAGCCACCGAGGCGGACTGGGATCAGCCCACCGGCCAGCTGCAGGACGGCCGCCAGGATCGCATCCGCGGCTACCTGCAGGCCCGCTACGCTGACGATCCCGGCGCCTACCTGCTGCTCATCGGCGACCCCGATCCCGACCTGGGCGATCTGCCCATGCTGCAGAGCTACCCGGTGGAGGACCTCACCCGGTACTACCCGGATTCCACCGCCGAGAACATGAGCCCCACCCCCACGGACTTCTACTACGCGGAGCTGAGTGGGGACTGGGACTGTGACGGCGACGGGCTGCCCTGGGACTACCCCGACGACGCGGGCGAGGGCTGCATGGACAACCAGCCGGAGCTCTTCGTGGGCCGCCTGCCGGTGTACGACGGCGACGCCGACGCGCTGGACGCCCTGCTGGAGCGGGTCCTGGCCCGGGACCTCGAGGCGGACAAGAGCTACCGCGGCCGGGTGCTGCTGCCGGGCGCGATGTTCGGCGTGGCCGGGGGCTCCAGCGCCGCGGGGGGCGAGTACCCAGAGCACCAGGACGGCGCCGGGATCCTGGCCCGCATCTACGACGACCTGCCCGCGGACTTCCAGCAGCAGGCGCTGCGCATCTTCGAGGGCGAGGGCCTGCAACCCAGCCCCTACGAGCGCGACCTGGATCTCTCCCGCGACGCGCTGGTGGAGCAGTGGGCCCAGGGGGCCGGCCTGGTGGTGTGGGCCGGGCACGGCTGGATGGACTCGGCCCATCGGGTGATCTGGAGCTCGGATCTGGACGGTGACGGGCTGGCCAGCGACGCCGAGATCTCCTCGCCGGCCTTCATCGAGAGCCCGGACGCGCTGGACCTTTCGGACGCAGGCGGAGCGTTCACCTGGCAGATCTCCTGCGACAACAGCTGGCCCGAGGATCCCGAGAACCTGTCGCTGGCCCTGCTGTCGGGCGGCGCGGCCGGCACCATGGGCTCAACCCGGGTCTCCTACGGCAGCACCGGTGACTTCGGCGAGACCTGGCAGCCGCGGCCCGACCTGGCGGGCGGCGCCAGCGCCTCGTACTACTACGCGCTGCAGCTGGCGGCGGGCGCCACGGTGGGGCAGGCCCTGATGTGGACCAAGTCCGAGATGAGCGGCGATGGCTGGACCAAGATCTACGAGACCGTGGACTGCACCGGCTTCGCCTGGGCCACCCGCGCCGAGTACAACCTGTACGGCGATCCCACCCGCTCGCTGGAGCTGTGCGAGGCGGACGCCGACTGCGAAGACGGTGACGCCTGCACCGGCACCGAGCGCTGCGCCGCGGGCTTCTGCGTGCACGACGACGCGCCCGACTGCAGCGCTCTCGACAGCGACTGCTCGGTGGGCCTGTGCGACGCCGAGAGCGGCGGCTGCGTGGCCCAGCCCCGCTTCGACGGCGCCAGCTGCGACGACGGGGCCTGGTGCACCGAGGACGATGTCTGCGGATCCGGCGTCTGTGGCGGCGTGGCCCGCGACTGCGGCAGCAGGGAGGGTTGGTGGGCCAGCTGCGACGAAGAGGCCGATGCCTGTGAGTGGACGCCGGCCGACACCGGTGAGCCTGTGGTCGAGGCGCCGAAGGGCTGCTCATCCACCGCTCGCTCCAGCGGCGGCTGGCTCGCGCCGCTGCTGGTCCCGTTGATGGTGCGGCGGCGGGCAGGCTGGAGGAGATGAGCCCTGCGACCCTCTGCGCTGCGCTGCGCTGCGCTGCGCGAGCTGGCGGCTCCCCCTCTCCTGCAGGTGGGGGCGCGTCATTCGCAGAGGGCTGACCCCAGCTACGCGAGGATCACTCAGAGAGAGCGTCAAGCGTCCCCCCGCTCGCACAGCTTCACCACCAAGGTCACCGGCGCGAAGTAGCCGCGGCCGCCGGCGTCGACCGCCGGTCGCCAACCCTGCTCGGCACCCCGCCCCCGTCGGCGCCCGTGACGCTGAGCTGCGAGCCACGGGCTGCGGGCTGCCCCCCTCCCCAGTCCTCCCCCCGGCGGGGGTGGTGGTGGCGAGTCATTCGTGGAGAGCTGGCTCCAGCTACGAGAGAACCACTCGGAATTCGAGTCATTCGTGCAGAGCTGGCTCCAGCTACGAGAGAATCACTCGGAATTCGAGTCATTCGTGCAGAGCTGGCTCCAGCTACGAGAGAATCACTCAGAGAGCGCGTCAAGCGTCCCCCCGCTCGCACAGCTTCACCACCAAGATCATCGGCGCGAAGTAACCGCGGCCGCCAGCGTCGACCGCCGGTCGCCAACCCTGCTCGGCACCCCGCCCCCGTCGACGCCCGTGACGCTGAGCTGCGAGCCGCGGGCCACGGGCTGCCCCCCTCCCCAGTCCTCCCCCCGGCGGTGCCCACCCGATCCAGGTCAGCAAAACAAGCGTACGTAGGTGCATACGCTGCGGCCCCTTCGAGGTTCCCCTGAGGCGCGGCCAAGCTGAAGGCCCACAGCGTCGATGCCGTGCAGTCGGCGGCGCTGAACACCGCGGGAGGTCGCTCCCGGGCTGGGCAGGCCCGGCGGAACCACCAGGAGATCGAGCAGGCGTCGGCGGGTGAGGTCTGCGCGATGCTGGATCTCGCTGACGTGCCGGGCGGTCCCGAGCACCGCCAGGCGCTCTCCACCGTCCACAACCGGCGCTGGGCCGGGAGAGCGGCGCTGGCCAGGAGTATGGCCACGACCACGGCGCTGGCCGCGCCCGCCCACCCCAGGGCGGTACTCCACCAGGGCATGGTCAGGTAGCTGCCCACCCAGTTGATCGGCTGGCCGCCGCCGCCGGCCAGGGCCCACCGCAGCGCCAGGACCATGCCCACCGCGCGCCAGTGCAGATCCCCCACCAGGCGCGACAGGTAGAAGCTCATCAGCGAGGCTTCGCCCATGGCGGCCACGGCGATGCCGGCCACCACCGGCCAGGGAGACTCGCCAGAGCCCAGCACCAGCACCGGGGCCTGGCCCAGGCCCAGCAGCAGCAGCAGACCGATGGCCATGGGCAGCGGAGCGGCAGCCGCACGCGGCACCAGTGCAGCAGCAGGGCCGCGCCGGCCACCAGCAGGCAGGTGATCCAGCCCCTGTTGTTCGCCTGTGGCGTGCAGCGATGGGTTTCCCTTTTTGCGCGCTGCGGTGTCCAAGTAGGCAGAGGAGGATCGCCATGCTCACCCTGCTGCTCAGCGCACTGCTCTCCGTCCCCGCCCAGGCCGAGGAGCTCTTCCTGCACGTTGACCGTGTGGACCCCGCCGGCGAGAGGGCCGTGCTCAGCGTGCCCTGGCGGCAGGTGGATCGAGGCGATCTGGCAGAAGCCATCGGCCCCATGGTGCAGGCGCTGCGGCCGGAGCTCGACTCCGCGGCGCTGGAGATGATGGACTCGCAGGTGGGCCAGTCCACCATCCTGCGGCACCGCGATGCCGGCACCCGGCTGGTGGTCAGGCTGGAGCAGCGGCCCGATCCCTCGGCTCTGTTCGACGATCTGCTGGTGGACGTGGCCGCGACGCTGGCGGAGTGCGCGGTAGCGGATCGCGACTAGGGAGGAGAGGAGGAAGGTGCCGAAGAGGAAGGAGGAAGGTACCTATTCCTCGTCGGGCGTCTCGGCGCTGCTGGCGATGACGGTGCCGTCCGCCTGGAGCAGCACCTCCAGGTGTGCGCTGTCGGCGCCGCGGATCTCCACCTCGTAGGCGCTGCCTTCGCGCTCGGCCTCCAGCAGGGTGCAGCCGGGCCAGCCCGCCTGCACCGCGGCGGTGACGACGGCGGGCAGGTCATCCAGGGCTATCTCCTGCTCGTCGGCTTCGTCGTGGAAGTGCAGCACTGCGCCGGCGGCGCTCAGGAGCACCTCGAGGCTGGTGCCCTCGCTGGTCTTGATCTCCAC
This sequence comes from uncultured Enterobacterales bacterium, assembly GCA_964512185.1. Taxonomy (GTDB): domain Bacteria; phylum Myxococcota_A; class UBA796; order UBA796; family JAFGLY01; genus CAZEJJ01. Next base: position 10,261 of record CAZEJJ010000100.1, read on the forward strand.
CTCCCAGTTGGCGCCCTCCAGCTCCGCCTCGCCCAGCACGAAGCCGGGCCACTGGGCGTTGAGGGCCCCCATGACGGCAGGCGGAAGCTCGGGGATGCCCAGGCCGGCGAGGGCAGGCGTAGCGATGAAGGCGAGCAGACAGGGGAGGCGTCGCATGCGGGTCTCCTGGCGGGGGAGGCTCCCGGGGAGCCTATCACCGGCGGGAGGGAGCCCGAAGGTCTGGTGGACGAGCGCTCTCCACCATCGCCTGGGCCACAACCTGGATCATGGCTTCGACGCGGAAGGGCTTGGGCAGGAAGCCGGCGGCGCCGCGGGCGATCAGGCTGTCCACCCTGGTCCCGCTGGCGTGCCCCGATGACAGCAGGATGGGCAGGTGGGGGAATTCCGCCCGCAGCAGCTCGAAGGCGTCTTCGCCGCCCATGACGGGCATGCTGAGGTCGAGGATGACCAGGGAGAATCCGGCGCCCCCTCTCCGGCAGGCCTCGACGCCTCGCTCGCCATCGCTGGCGGTCACCACGCGGTAGCCCTGGCGGTCGAGCAAGCGCTGGGTCGCCCGTCGGACGCCGGCTTCGTCGTCCACCAGCAGGATGGTGCCCCTGCCGGTGCTGGGCGGTCGTTCGTCGTGCACCACGGAAGGACCCTCGGCGGTGGGTGTGCCTGCAGAGCGCCTCTTAACGCACGAAGACCATGATGTTGTTGTCCTCGGTGTCGCCCGAGTAGTAGGCGGCCCAGGTCTTCTCGGTGTCGGAGGTGGAGAAGCCGCGGTCGCCGGCCGCGCCGATGAAGCCGTTGTAGACACAGCAGCTGATGTCGGTGTTGAGGGCGCCCACCCGGGCATTCTCGGCGGTGCCCGAGGTCATCCAGCCTTCGTTGGGGTCGTTGCAGTTGAGGCCCACCGGGGCCATGCTGCTCTCGGGCATGCGGTCTTCGGACCAGCTGGTGCAGTTGGCGCTGCAGTAGCCCTGGCTGGGGGTGTCGGAGAAGATCGCCTCCAGGGTGTCGACCCAGTCCAGGCCCTCGCAGAGGAAGTACAGGTCATCGTTCTTGTAGTAGATGTACATGTCGTTGACCGCCATGCGGCTCCAGGTAGCGTACTTGGCGGAGAGCGAGATGTCGCTGGTCATGCTGGGGAAGGTGCTCTCGTTGCGCACGCTGTCGGTCTCCCAGGGCTCGTCGGTCTGGGCCTCGAAGTAGGGATCGTTCACGTCGTCGATGTGCGCCGCCAGGGTCCAGCCGCCGCCCTCGCTGGACATCTCGCAGAAGATCTCGAAGGGGTCGCCCGTGTCGTCGGGGTCGATCCAGTAGTTGCCATCGGTGGCGCTGGGGCGGATGTCCAGCACATCGGCGCAGTCCACGGCGGGGCACTCGTACTCCTCGCCGGTGGCGGTGATGGCAGAGTCGGTGTCGTCGCAATCGTCGCCGCCGCAGGCGGAGTCGGCGAAGCCGTCGCCGTCCAGGTCGTTGTCCACCAGGCCGTCGCAGTCGTAGTCCTCGCCGTCGCAGCCGAGGGTGGCGCCGGGATTGTAGGCGGTGTCGCTGTCGTCACAGTCGCCGCCGACGGCCGCGTACAGGCTGCTGGGGGCTGAGCAGCCCTCGGCGCTGTAGTCGTCGTCGCCGTAGCCGTCACCGTCCAGGTCCAGGTACCAGGTGTAGGCGACCCCCTCGTCCACGTCGCCGTCACAGTCGTTGTCCACGCCGTCGCAGAGCTCGGTGGCGCTGGGGTAGGCGCTGCTGTCGCTATCGTCGCAGTCCGTGCTGTCGGACACGTAGCCGGAGGGCTGGGAGCAGGCGTCCTGGCTATAGGCGCTGTATCCGTAGCCGTCGCTGTCGGCGTCGATGTACCAGGTGCTCACGTCGGAGGCGTCGCTCTCGTCCACGCTGCCGTCGCAGTCGTTGTCGACGCCGTCGCAGAGCTCGGTGGCG
>CAZEJJ010000100.1:12283-15266 GCA_964512185.1 uncultured Enterobacterales bacterium
CGACGCCATCGCAGAGCTCGGTGGCGGCGGGGTTGACGGCCGCGTCGGAGTCGTCGCAGTCGGTGGAGTCGGAGACGGTGCTGGTGGGCTGGGAGCAGGCGACCGTGGAGTCGGCGGCGTCACCGTAGCCGTCGCCGTCTGCATCGGCGTACCAGGTGGGGGCGTCTGAGGCATCGTCCTCGTCCACGCTGCCGTCGCAGTCGTTGTCGACGCCGTCGCAGAGCTCGGTGGCGGCGGGGTTGACGGCCGCGTCGGAGTCGTCGCAGTCGGTGCTGTCGGCCACGAAGCCCGAGGGAGCGTCGCAGGCCACGGTGGCGCTGCCGGCGTCGCCGTAGCCGTCGCTGTCGTCGTCGGCGTACCAGGTGGAGGCGTCGGCGGCGTCGCTCTCGTCCGTGCTGCCGTCGCAGTCGTTGTCGGCGCCGTCGCAGAGCTCGGTGGCGGCGGGGCTCACGCCGGCGTCGGCGTCGTCGCAGTCACCCGACGAGGCCACGAAGCCGGCGGGGGCGTAGCAGGCGCCGGTGGTGCTGTCGGAGTCGCCGAAGCCGTCGCCGTCCGCGTCGGCGTACCAGGTGCTGGCGTCTGAGGCGTCATCCTCGTCCACGTCGCCGTCGCAGTCGTTGTCGACGCCATCGCAGAGCTCGGTGGCGGCGGGGTTGACGGCCGCGTCGGAGTCGTCACAGTCGGTGGCGTCCGCTACGGTGCCCGTGGGCTGGGAGCAGGCGACCGTGGAGTCGGCGGCGTCGCCGTAGCCGTCGCCGTCGTCGTCGGCGTACCAGGTGGGGGCGTCTGAGGCCTCGTCCTCGTCCACGCTGCCGTCGCAGTCGTTGTCGACGCCGTCGCAGAGCTCGGTGGCGGCGGGGTTGACGGCCGCGTCGGAGTCGTCACAGTCGCTGTCGTCGGCCACGTGGCCCGTGGGCTCGGTGCAGTCCTCGACGCCGCCGGCCGCGTCGCCGTAGCCGTCGCCGTCGCTGTCGGCGTACCAGCTGTCGGCGTCGATGGCGTCCTCGTCGGCGGTGCCGTCGCAGTCCTCGTCGACGCCGTCGCAGGTCTCGTCGGCGCCGGGGTGGATGTCGTCGTCATCGTCGTCGCAGTCGTTGTCGTCCGCCACGAAGCCGGAGGGCTGCTCGCAGGCGGCGGTGAGAGCGGCGGCGTCACCGTAGCCGTCGTCGTCGTCGTCGGCGTACCAGGTGGCCGCGTCGGCGGCGTCGCTCTCGTCCACGTTACCGTCGCAGTCGTCGTCGGTGTCGTTGCAGAGCTCGGTGGCGCCGGGGTTGACCGCGGCGTCCGTGTCGTCGCAGTCGGTATCGTCGGCGCTGTAGCCGCTGGGGAGCTCGCAGGCTTCGGTGGTGACCGCCGCGTCGCCGTAGCCGTCCGCGTCGCTGTCGGCGAAGAAGGTGTCCTGCACCTCCTCGTCCACGGAGCCGTCGCAGTCGTCGTCGATCTCATTGCAGACCTCAGTGGCGGCGGGGCTCACCGCGGCGTCGCTGTCGTCACAGTCCGTGGCGTCGTCGGAGTACCCGGGGGGTTCGTCGCAGGCCACTGTGCTGCTGGCGGCGTCGCCGTAGCCATCGCCGTCGCCGTCGGCGTACCAGCTGAGGGCGTCGCTGGCGTCGTCCTCGTCCACCGAGCCGTCGCAGTCGTCGTCCACAGCGTTGCAGAGCTCGGTGGCGTCGGGGTTGACCGCCGCGTCGGAGTCGTCGCAGTCCTCACAGGCGGCCCAGCCGTCGCCGTCGCTGTCGGCGTAGCCGGTTGAGCCGTCGCAGTTGTAGTCGTTTGGATCGGAGCAGTCGTCTTCGGTGGCGCCCGGGTTGTAGGCCGGGTCCGAGTCGTCGCAGTCGCCGCCGTAGGTGGCGTAGCCTTCGGGCAGCTCGCAGGCGGCGGTGGTGGAGTCGTCGCTGCCGTAGCCGTCGCCGTCGCCGTCCTCGTACCAGGTCACCATGTCGGAGACGTCGGGATCCTCGTCGTCGGTCAGGCCGTCGCAGTCGTCGTCGTAGCCGTTGCAGGCCTCGGTGGCGCCGGGGTTGATGTCGGAGTTGGCGTCGTCGCAGTCCTGGTCGTCTTGCACCCAACCGGCGCCGGGCTCGCAGTCTTCGATGGAGTTGTCGGGATCGCCGAACTCGTCGCCGTCCTCGTCAGCGTACCAGGTGGACTCCAGGTCCTCGTCCACCTGCTCGTCGCAGTCGTCGTCGGCGTCGTTGCAGAGCTCCTCGGCCCCCGGGTTGACCGCCGCGTCGCCGTCGTCGCAGTCGGCGTCGTCCACCACCCAGCCCTCGCCGGGATCGCAGCTCTCGAGGGTGGCCTCGGCGTTGCCGTAGCCGTCACCGTCACCGTCGGCGTACCAGATCTCCTGCAGGTCCTCGTCCACCTGCTCGTCGCAGTCGTTGTCGAGCTCGTCGCAGCGCTCCGCGGCGCCGGGGTTGATCTCGGGATCGCTGTCGTCGCAGTCGCTGCTGTCCTCCACGTAGCCGCTGGAGGCGGTGCAGGACTCTTCGGAGGCGTCGGGGTCGCCGTAGCCGTCGCCGTCGCCGTCGGCGTAGAAGGTGCCCAGACCGTCGGCGCCCTCGTCCACGTCGCCGTCGCAGTCGTCGTCCAGCTCGTTGCAGAGCTCCTCGGCTCCGGGATGCACGGCTGCGTCGCTGTCGTCGCAGTCGCTGTGGTCGTCCACCGTGCCCGCGGGCTGCGCGTCGCAGAGAGCCTCGCTGGGGGCGCCGGGGTCTCCATAGCCGTCGGCGTCGGCGTCGGCGTACCAGGTGCAGCTGAGCACACCCTCGCTGGTGTCGGGCTTTTCAGGGGTGCGGCAGGCGCCGAGGGTGAGCAGCAGGGTGATCATGAGAAACGCGCGCGACATGGGAACTCCCGAGCGAGGACGGGGAAGAGGATAGCGGAATTCGAATGCCGGGGGCGAGGAGGCGGTGGGCTGGAAGGTGCGTTGGAGGGGACCTTGAGCGGCAGGCCCGTGGGGCACGCGCGGTTTTCCGGGCGC
>CAZEJJ010000100.1:15366-28410 GCA_964512185.1 uncultured Enterobacterales bacterium
GAGCGTGCATCGGGGGCGACCCTGAGGGTCAGGGCGGGTTCGAGTGCGCGGTTTTCCGGGCGCGAGCGTGCATCGGGGGCGACCCTGAGGGTCAGGGCGGGTTCGAGTGCGCGGTTTTGGGCTGCTGGGCGGGAATTGGTGGTGTTGATGGGGGAATGTGGTTGTTGAAGGCGTTGAGGTGCTTGGGGCGGAGGTGGGGATTCTTACGACGCGCCAAAGGCCTTGGTGGTGAACTTGGGGTGTTGGTGGGGGAATGTGGTTGTTGAAGGCGTTGAGGTGCTTGGGGCGGAGGTGGGGATTCTTACGACGCGCCAAAGGCCTTGGTGGTGAACTTGGGGTGTTGGTGGGCGCTTCGCCTGCGCCGTACCGCCATGCCCAGGCTGCCCAGCAGGCCCAGCAGGCCCAGGGCGGCGGGGGTGCCGTTGCAGCCGCACTGGGTGGTTCTGGTGTCGATGTCCAGGGAAGCCGCGGTCACGCCGCCGGGGCCGCCCACGTTGAGCAGCACCGTGTACTCGCCCGGGGCGGGCAGCTCGATGATGGGCGACCAGGAGCTGATCTGCCGAACGAGATCATCGTTCTGGTAGATCTCCCAGGTCACCATGTCCAGGCAGCCGTAGACCTTGGTGCGGGTGCGGTTGATCAGCTGGTAGCGCAGGCCGTCGAGGTGCTCATGGGTGAACAGGCCCGGATAGGGCTCGAGGGTGACGGGATCGATGCTGGGGGCTGGTGTTTCACAGGCTGTGACGAGGGCTCGTCGGATGACGATGAAGCTCCAGTCGCCGCAGGCCTCCGACGTTCCGGAGACCTCGACACGAATCGAGTACTGCCCTTCCTGGGTGAAGGTGTGGCAGGGGCTGTCTTCGTCCACCGATGCGCTGCCGTCGCCAAAGGTCCACCAGGTGCTGGAGATCTCCGTGTACTGGCTGGGGGCAAGGTTGAAGCAGATCTCCAGGGGTACAGCGCCGATCCGCTCGTCGGGCGTGTCGAAGCTGACGTGGGGCCCGTACAGGGCGTTGACCAGGGCGATGTCGTCGGAGTTGATGTCGTTGAGGTCGAGGTTGCAGGCGGGCGTGGACCAGAACATGGTTGCGAAGCGCAGCGACTCCTCCGTACAGGCGTCGCCGTCCTCGCAGGAGTGGGCGCCTCCCCAGAGGTGGCCGATCTCGTGGGTGGTCACCGCCTCGATGCCAAAGCTATCGCCTGTGCAGTCCTCTTCGAGTTCCTCGGTGAGCGCCCAGTCCACGTCGTTGTTCCAGGTCATGTCCGCGTCGCCGATTCGGTACAGGTAGACGCCGTCCTGTTCGCGAAGGAACTGTGCCGTGACTCGGATGACGCCCGCTGCCAGAACACCTGCGCCGAGGAACCCCGTGGGATCGTTGGCGTAGAACTTGATGATGCCGTCGTTGGTGGCCCCCTCGTTGCCCGGGTCGATGCCCATGTACTGGTCGGAGATGTGGGCGCAGTCGGCCACGTACCAGTTGTCGAAGGAGTCCTCGACCACGGAGACCTGGTAGTCCAGCACGCTGTCGTAGCCGTAGTCCACGACGTTTTCGAGGGAACCCAGTGGCTCGTCGCACATGTACCACTCGAGGGGGAAGTCCTCGGGAGCCCAGGCCTTGCCGAGCAGTTCATAGGCCTCCGCCCCCGGAAGCAACAGCAGGAAGAACCCGGCGAACATCGTTTCCCCGTGGCATGAACCGCCCCCAGCGTAGCATGCATGTGGGCTATGCTCCTGCTCCGTGGAGAATCCCGCATGAGCCGCCTCGCCCCCATCTGTTTCGCCCTCCTGCTGGGCTGCCCGGCCGATCCCGGGGAGACGGCCGCCCCCACCCCGGTGTGGCCCGGCGAAGACCTGCGCCCCGCCCTCGAACACCCCTTCTTCGACGAGCACCCCGAGCTGTTCGATCTCTCCCTGTACTCCACCACGGTGGAGGGCCCGCTGGAGGATCGACCCGACCACCAGCACCGCGGGGCCTTCGGCTTCGGCAACGGGCGCGCTTTTTCGCTGCTGGGCCTGGCGGATCCCATGAACACGCTGCACTCGCCCATCGGGCCGGTGTACGAAAAGGGTGATCGTTTCTTCGGCGACGTGGCGGTGGTGCTGGAGGTGGACGAAGAAGAGGTGGCGTTTGAACGCGAGTGGGTGGCGCGGGTGCGCGGCACGGCGGTGCACATCACCCGGGCTGACAGCCAGGACTTCACGCTCTACACGGTGGACTTCGCGCCGAAGCTGAGTGGCGTGGATCCCCTGGAGCAGCCCCCCGCCCTGGTGCGCCTGCTGCTGGTGACTGCCACGGGTGATTCCAGCGGCCCCGTGGCCGTGGGCATCCGGCCCTACCGGCCGCCCTTCGTGGTGGATCACCTGGTGGTCGAGGATGGCCCCAACGATGAGCGCTTCATGGCCTACCTGCCCTGGGAGGGACAGCTCGCGCTGGGAAAGCTGGGCTGGCGGCTGGACCTGGGTGAGCTGGCCCCCGGTGAGAGCGCCCGCGCCGTGCTGGTGTTGGGCATGGACGAGACCGTCGCGAAGCTTGGCTCACTGGAAGACGAGCTCGAAACCAGCAGCGCCGACGACTGGCTGCAGCAGACCCTGGACAGCTGGGCGGAGTTCAGCGCGCGGGGCCTGCAGGTGCAGCTGCCCGACCCGCGCATGGAGGACCTGTACGACGGCATGCGGGTGAGCATCAAGACCCAGCAGTCGGCGGCGGGGGCCACCTGCCCCATGTCCGAGTACACCCTGTCGTGGCTGCGCGACAACATCGGCCCGGTGCGCTTCTTCGCCCGCGCCGGGCTGCACGACGAGGCCTGGGCGGCGGCGGACTACCTGTTCCTGTGCGCCTCGGTGGAGGGCGACTTCTCCAACGCCTGCAGCAGCGCGCTCTCACCCGACGACATGCAGGAGGAGCCCGACTGGGACAACCTGGAGCCCTTCAGCGGACGGCTGGCGGCGGAAGGTCCCTCCTACGTGCCGCTGATGTACAAGGAGCTCACCGCGCTGACCGGTGACTGGGGGCCGGTGCAGGAGCGCTGGCCCTACCTGCGCCGGGCGGTGCTGGCCCAAGACATCGACGAGCAGGGCCTGCAGACCTTCTCGGGGGACGAGACCTTCCGCGTGGCCATGAGCCTCGCCCTGGGGCACGACATCTCGCTGCTGTACGAAGAGGAGACCTGGTCGGCCAACTCCTCCTTCCTGATGGCCGCGGCGGCGGACTGGATGGCCCTGGCGGCCGAGAGGCTGGGTGAGGACCCCGCCGAGTTCGAGGCCCAGGCGGCGCTGGCACGTACCGCCCTGAGAGAGCACTTCCTGCTGGAGGAGGGGCACTACGCGCCCTTTTCATGGCAGGCAACCGGCGAGCCCGAGACCCGTCCCTTCGAGGACGTGAACCTCAAGGCGCTGTGGGTGGGGGCCCTGGACCGCGACGACCCGGTGGCCCAGTCCAACCTGGCGGGGCTGCAGGCGGCGGCGGGGCGCGGCGACGGCACGGTGCAGACCCCCTTGGCTCAATCCTACGAGGAGGTGGGCGCCGAAGACGGCATCTGCACCGGCATGCTGCCCGGCTACTACCTGGCCAACCTGGTGGCGCTGGGGGATCCCGAGGCCCCGCTGGCCTTCGATGCCCTGCACGCCTACGCCGACGGCGCGGGGCAGTACGACGAGTACATGATCTACGACGATCTGAGCGCGCTCTCGCCCATCTACGATCCCTCGGGCATGATCGGCGACTACACCGCTCACTTCCGGCCCTGGGAGGGCGGCATCGACCTGGACGCCTACCTGCTCTACCTGGCGGGGCCCGTCGGCCAGGCCGGGGTCGAAGGCCTGGTGCTGGCGCCCCACCTGCCCTTGGGCATCGACAGCATGGTGCTGGATGGGCTGCAGGCGGGGGCCGCGCAGGGGCGGCTGGAGCTGAGCCGCACGGCCGGCGTGCTGGAGGCGCGCTTCACGTCGTTGAGCAGCGAGGCCTTGACGCTGAGCATGGAGCTGCCGGTGCCCCCGGAGCTGGGGGTGGCGCTGTGGTCGAGCCAGGACGGGCAGGCCTCCGGAACGCGGATCCTGCTACCCGCGGGGGAGCAGCGGGTGGCCTTCGAGCCCCTGGCCGTGCAGCCAGGTGGGGTGCACATCTTTCGTACCTACGGACATCAGTAGCCGCCCAGCAGCTGGCTGGCGGTGACCAGGCAGGTGGCGCCGGCGGCCCTGACGAGGTCGGGTGTGTACTGCGAGGCGCCCACAAGGATGTCGGCGTAGCCATCACCGTTCACATCGCCTGCCGCCGCCACCGACCCACCGGCGCCGTCCCCCGGGCCTTCCCCATCGAGCCTCGCGGCCGCCTTGCCCAGATCCAGGTCGCCCAGGCAGAGAGCGCCTGCCCCGATCTCGGTGCCGTCGCAGGCGTTCACCACGCCGTCGCCGCAGGCCTCCGGGGCGCCAGGGTAGGTGGAGCCATCGGTGTCATCGCAGTCGTTGTCGATGCCATCGCAGACTTCGTCGGCCTCGGGGTTGGTGCTGGCATCGCTGTCGTCGCAGTCGGAGTCGCCCGCAACGGCGCCCGAGGGTTGGTTGCAGGCCACCACGGCAGCTTCGCTGTCGCCGAAGCCGTCACCATCCACGTCGGCGTACCAGGTCGGGGCGCCTGTGGCGTCCTCCTCGTCCACGACGCCGTCGCTGTCATCATCGATGCCGTCGCAGGTCTCGATGGCCGCGGGGTGCACCGCGTCATCATCGTCGTTGCAGTCCTGCTCTCCGCCGCAGCCATCGCCGTCGGCGTCGCTTTCCACGGGAGGGTCTGGCTCCCCGCTGTCCGTGTCCTGTGGGCTCGGTGGGCAGGCTGCGAGCAGCAGGGCGAGGAGCAGGGCGGGGCAGCGCATGGATCGAGACCGGGCCAGCTGGGCGCCATCAGGGCGCGTCCGGCTGGAGCATACCCGGGTGCTCCGCCAGCGATGGCCTCCGACGTGCGTTGACACGGGATCGCCATGCCTGCTAGTCTCTTTGCCGTCCCAGCCGGGGCATGGCGCCCGGGTCGCTTCGGCTGCGGTCCACGAGGATGGAGCCATGACCCTGATGGATGCAGAGGAGCTGAAGGCTCGCCAGGAGGAGCTGGAGGCAGGACTGGAAGACAAGCGCCAGGCCCTGGAGCGGGCGCGCGCCCAGGCGGAAGAAGCCCAGGAGCAGGTGGGCGAGGCGGAGCAGGCGCTCGAAGCCGCCACCGCCGAGCTGGAGAGCCAGCGCGAGGCGGTGGAGCAGGCGGAGGCGGCCGTGGAGTCCAGCCGCGCCGCGGTGGAGCAGGCGCAGGCCGAGGTGGATCGGCTCAAGGCCGAGCTGGCGAAGCTGGACGACCAGACGGGCGATCTGCCGGACGCCGACGCCCTGGAGGCCGAGCTGGAGGGCCTGCAGGAACGTCAGCAGGAGCTGGAGACGCGCGAGGCCGAGCTGACCCAGGAGCGCGAGTCCATCGAGGCTGAGATCGGCGGTCTGGAGAAGGAGGACGAGACCCTCGCTGCCGAGCAGCAGGAGCTGGAGCAGAGCCTCCGGTCCCTCGAGGAGGAGCTGGCGGCCCTGACCGGCGACCGCGGCTGATCTGCGGTGAGCGCCCCCCTCCAGCAGCGGCTGGCCCCCTTCGATGACCGCCACGCGGCGGTGGCCCTGCTGAAGGCGGGCCTGGGGGCGGCGCCGGTGCCTGCGGCCCTGGCAGGGATCAAGAGGCTCTTGAAGAAGGGCGCGCTGGCCAAGGGGGTGGCCTCGGGAGCCGGCAGCGATCACGCCGCCATGGCCGTGGGCGCACAGCTGGACGGTGGCGACCACTTCGCCGCCGTGGCGGTCAGCGCGCGCATGGCCCTGACCCTGTACGACGACCACGAAGCCTGGGCGGTGGGCATCGAGGACCTGGAGTCGGACCAGAAGCGCGACGCCACCTGGCGCGCGCTCGCCCTCGGGCTGGTGGCCTGGCGGCTGTTCGAGGGCTCCGCCGAGCAGCGGGCTGGCCTGCTGCTGGGCTGCGGCGCGGGGCAGGCGCTGCTGGCCTGGTTCGCAGCGGTGGAGGTGGCCCTGGCCTTCGCCATGGAGGACGAGCCCCTCGACGACGACTTCGTGGAGGAGCTGCTCGACGACCACCAGGACGACGCGCTGGAGTCCCTGGAGGAGCTGGCCGATGCCGACGAGCTGGCTGGCGCCCAGCGGGTGCTCGCGGCGCTGCGCCCGTCCATCGACGCCGCGGTGGAAGCCTGCGTGGCGGTGGTCGCCGAGCTGGCCGAGGCGGTGCGCGGCGCCCTGCCCGAGCTGGCGGAGCGCACCGTAGAAGCCATGGGCGAGGAGGTGGAGGCCCTGCCCCTGTACGGCGCCCTGGTGGCCTGCCTGGTGAACGAGGCGGCGGGCGGCGTGGAGGCGGTCTCGGTACCGAAGATGGACGAAGCCGAGGAGGAAGAGGAAGAGGAAGAGGAAGAGGAAGAGGAAGCGGCGGAGCCCGAGCCGGAGCCGGACGACGACGACGACTTCGATTTCAGCTTCGACGATGACGAAGAAGAAGAGGAGCCCGAGCCGGAGCCCGAACCCGAGCCCGAGCAAGCGCTGGAGGAGGACGACTTCGACTGGGACCAGGACTTCAGCTTCGGCGACGAGGACGAGGACGAAGAGGAAGACAGCGGTTCCGCCGAGCGGGAGGCCGAGGCCGCTCGGCTGCGCCAGGCCGTCGAGGCCGCGCAGGAGGAGCTGGCCACCTGCCAGGGCAAGCGCGAGCCGCTGCAGGGCCAGCTGGCGGCCGCTCGCGAGCGGCTGGTCGACGCGCGCTCCGCGCGAGAAGCGCAGGCGGCCGAGGTCCAGGCCGCGGGGCAGCGGCTGAGCGAGGCCGAGGGCGAGCTGAACGCCGCGAGACAGGGCGGCGAGGCCCAGGCCCAGGCCCGGAGCGACGCGGCGGCGGCGGCGGAGGGCGCCGTCGACGGTCTGGACCAGCCGCGGCAGGCCCTGGAAGCCGCGGAGCAGACCCTCTCGGCGGCCACGGACGCGCTGCAGGCTGCCCAGCAGGTCATCGAAGCGGCGGAGCAGGCGCTGGAGGAAGCCAGCGCGGCGGCCACCGGCCACCAACAGAGCTGCGCCGCCCTGGAGGCGGAGCTGGCCCAGCAGGAGGGGGAGCTGGAGCAGCTCGCCGTCCAGGCGGAGCGAGCCGAGTCCGAGAAGGCGGCCATCGCCGAGCTGCAGCAGCGCTGCGTCGCGCCCCGCGAGCGGCTGGGGGCCCTGGAGGCAGAGCGGGCCTCCGCCGCAGCGGGCCTGGCGGCCGCGCGCGAGCGTTCCCAGGAGCTGGGCGTCGCGGCGGACGAGAGCGCGCAGCTCCGTGAGAGCCTCTCCGGCGAGATCGCCGCCGCCAAGGCAGCGCTCGCGGCCGCGCGCCAGGGCGGCGCTGTTCAGGCTGCCACACGAGCCACCACGCTGGAGCAGCTGGGCGCCGCCGAGGAAGCGGTGGCGGACTGCGCATCGGCGCTGCAGCAGGCCGAAGGCTCCTTTGAGCAGGCGCGCGCTTCCTCGCTCGTCAGCGAGCAGGCCCAGGCCGCGGCGCAGCAGCAGCGGGAGGCCCGGCAGGGCGAGCTCGGGGAGCTCTCGGTGGCCATCGATGTGCAGCAGGCTGAGCTGTCCGCCGCGAGAGAGGAGCTGCAGCAGCTCGCTGGCGCGGCGGAGCAGGCGGAGGCGGAGCGCAGCGAGTCCATCGCGGATCTGCGCCAGCGCCTGGCCCAGCTGCGCGAGCGGCTGGTGGCGCCCGGAGAAGGTCGCGCCGCGCTGGCCCAACAGCTGGACGAGGCGCGCCACCGCCTCGCGCAGGCCGGTGATGGACATGCCCAGTGCGAGCGTGGCCTGGCTCCGCTGGCGAGCGAGCTGGAGGGCTGCGAGGCGCGCCTGACCGCGGCGCGGGAAGGCAGCGACGCCACCGCCGCCGCCCGGTCTGTGGCCGAGACCCAGCTGGACGACGCCCAGCAGGCACTGCAGGCGACGCAGGCTGGCCATGGGGCCGCCGAAGAGGCGCTCGCCCAGGCTCGCCAGGGCTGTGAGCAGGCCGAAGTGGCCCTCGCCTCCGCGCGCAGCGCGCTGGGCGAGGCGCAGGAGGTCGCCGCGCAGCGGGCCCAGGAGCTGGCCGCTCTCGAGGCACAGCGCAGCGCGCTGCAGGCGGAGCTTGACCGGGCGCAGGGTGAGCTGGCGACGGCCGCCGAGCAGGCCGCGGCGGCGCGGGCCGAGGCGCTGGCCAGGCTGCGAGACCAGGATGGGGCCGCGCGCGGTCGGCTGGCCGAGCTGCTGGAGCGACGGGAAGCTCTGGCCGGCGGTCTGGTCGAGGCTCGCAGGGGGCTGGAGCGGTCCGCTGCCAGCGTTGAGTCGCTGGCCGCCGCGGCGGCCGCTGTGGCCGGGGAGCTGGGGGGTACGCAGGCCAGGCTGGACGCCGCGCGCGAGGGCGGCGACGCCGCGGCTGCGGCGCGCGCGGTGCTGCGGGAACAGCTCGCCGCCGCGGAGCAGACCTGCCAGGGCGCCACCGCCGGCTGCGACCGGGCGGTGGAACAGCTGGAGGGCGAGCGGGAATCGCTCGGCGAGGTGGAGTCGCGGCATGCCGCCGAGCAGAGCGGGCTGGAGGCCGCCAGCGCCGCGGGCCTCCAGGCGCAGGCCGCGCAGGATTCGATGCGCGTCGCTCTGGTCGAGGTGCAGGGCGAGCTCGAGGCGCTGGGCGCCCAGCGATCCCAGGCGGCCGCTGGGCTGCAGGCCCGCCTCGACCAGACCCGCACGCAGCTCGACGCTGCGGTGGAGCGGCGCCAGCAGCAGGCCGCGGATCTGGCGCTGCTGCGCGAGCGCCTGCAGCAGGCCCAGGCCGCCAGCGCCGAGGGCGAGCGCTCCCTGGCCGCCCTGCTGGGTGAGGCGGAGGGTGTCGAAGCCTCCCTCTCGGCGGCCCGCGAAGGTGGTGACGCCGTGGCCGCGGCGCGCGCCGTGCTGCAGGAGCAGCTGCGGGCCGCTGAGCGGGCGCTGGCCGCAGCGGAGCAGGCCGTGGCCCCGGCCGCCGAGTCCGTAGATCAGGCCATGGAAGCCCTGGCAGCTCTGGAGCGGGCGCGCGAGCGGGCCAGCCAGGGCGGCGACGCCGCCCAGGCCCAGGCGGGGCAGCACAGCCAGCAGCTGGGGGCGCTGGAGCTGGAGCTGGCGGAGCTGGAAGAGCAGGCCGAGCAGCTGGCCCTGCGCTCGGCCGAGCTGGCGGAGCTGGCCGCAGCCCAGCGGGCCGCCGCGGCCGCAGAGCTCGACGAAGCCCGTGCGGCTCTAGGCCAGCGCCGGAGCGAGCTCGGCGCCCGGCGCGACCAGCTCGGCGAGCGCCGCGCCCAGGTCGCGGTGGAGCAGATGGAGGCCCGGGAGCGCCTCGACCATGTGGAGGCAGCCCAGGCGCAGCAGGCCGCCGCCAGCGGCGCCCTGCTGGTGGAGATGGACGGTGCCGCGGCGGCGCTGGCCGCGGCTCGCCAGGGCGGCGACGCGGCCGCGGCGGCGATGCGGGGCGCCCGCGCGGAGCTGGCGGCCGCCGAGGCGCGCCTGGTGGAGGCGCAGCGAGCCGCAGCGCAGGGTGAGCCCCGGCTGCAGACAGCGCAAGCTGCCCTGGAACAGGGGCTCGCGGCCGAGGCCGGTGCCCAGGAGACGCTGGAGCGGGCTCGAGCCGCGGCGGCGGTCGCCCAGGACGCGCCCGCTGCGCTGGAGGCTGAGCGGCTGGATCTGGAGGTGCAGCGCGACATGCTCGCCGCGCAGCTGGAGGCCAGCAGCCAGCAGGCGGTGGCGGAGCGCGAAGCCCGCGTGCAGCGGATCCAGGGCGAGCTGGAGCAGGGCCGCCAGCAGCTCGTCACCCTCGGCGAGCGCCGCGAAGGGGTGCAGGGCAACCTGGACTTCAGCCGCGAGATGCGCTCGGCCGCGGCCGCCGTGGAGTCCGAGTCGCGAGCCGAGCTGGCCCAGCTGCGCGAGCAGCTTCCCAGCCGGGAGGCAGCGCTGCGGGCCGCGCGAGCTGCGGCTTCCCGGGAGACCCCGGGCCTGCAGGCAGCCCAGGAGCAGCTGCTGGCCGCCGGACAGCTGCTCGCCCGGGCGCAGAGCGAGCTGGAGGCCAGGGAAGAGGCCCGGGAGGATCTGCTGCTGGCGCGCATGGACGAGGAGCTGCAGCTTTCCCAGGCCGAGGTGGACCTGAACGAGGTGGAGGAGGACCGCGACGACGCCCTGGTGCGTGTGGCCTCCATCGAGCGCGGCCTGGCGTCTCTCGAGGCGCGCCTGGCGCAGCTCCCCACGCCCGCTCCTCCCGCCCCACCCCCGTCCCTCCCTCCGCCGCCTTCCCTGCCTCCTCCTCCCCCACCGCCACCGGGGGCAGCGGGGCGGCTGCCTCCACCGCGCGAGCTCTCCCAGCGCCGGAAGCTCCCCCAGCGTCGGGAGCTCCCCCGGCGCGAGGCGCCTTCCTTCCTGTCGGAGAGCGAACCTGCGGCCGAGGCCGCTCCGGCACCTCGCCGCCGCCGTCGCAGCATGGCGGAGCGCCTGGCGGCGGGGCTGCAGGCCTCCCAGGCGCCCGAGCCCGCTCCCCCCGCCGAGCCCGCCCCGGTGGCCACTCCGCCGTCGCCTCCCGAGGAGGTGGTGGTGGACGAGTCCACCATCCTGATGTCGCGGGAGGAGATGGTCCGGCAGGCCCTGCTGGAGCTGGACGAAGACGTGGAGGTTCTGGAAGAGGAGCCCGCACCCGCCAGGCGCGCCCGCAGCTGGCGGCCGCCGCCGCGCGGGGGCGGGGACGACGCTTCGTGAGAGTGCGCCTGGCCGCTTGCCTGGTGCTGGTTGCCTGCGGACCGGGCACGGAGGGTACCTTCCGCGGCGGCAGCGGGAGCTGGGGTCAGCAGGGTGACGACGGCCTGAACGTGGTGCAGCAGACCACCCCGGGGGCCTGGCCCGACTGCGAAGACGGCCAGGGCTGCTGGGAGGACTACCTGGAGCTGCCCGAGCTGCTGGCCCACTGCGCGCGTCCCACCACCGAAGAGGCGCTGCTGCAGCAGTTCCAGGACGTGGATGACCACGTGGTGCCGGTCTACGAAGAGGAGCTGCATCCCTCGCGCCTCAAGCAGCAGCTGGTGGACGCCCTGAACAACGGCTGCCTGCTGGATGGCATGGACGAGCGCCTGCTGACGGTGAGCGTGCTGGAGCGGGAAGAGGCCGAGAGCTACGAGCGCTTCGACCTGCTCTTCGAGGACCCCCTGGTGGGGCGCTTCACCGGGATCCTGATCCAGCCCTGGGGCGATCCCCCCAGCGAGGACGGCTTCCCTGCCGTGGTGGGCATCCACGGGCACCGCGGCTACGCCGAGGACTTCCTGACCACCTACAACGGCCAGCTCTTCCCCGGGCGCGGCTACACCATGCTCATGCTGGACATGCGCGCCGACCGGGCCGACGAGATCGAGAATGACGTGTCGTGGGCCCTGCTGCTGGAGGGCTTCACCCTGATCGGCATGCGCGGCTACGAGACCATGCTGGCCAACAAGTACCTGCGCTGGCTGGACAACGTGGACGAGTCCGCCATCGGGTTGATGGGGCACAGCGGCGGATCGTCCGCCAGCAACGTCACCATCCGGGTAGACTGGAGCTACTCCGCCTATGCCTCCGACTGGGTGCAGGAGTACTGGAACGACGGCTGTGGGGCCACCACCTACCAGTGCATCATGGACGAGATGGCCCCCAGCCTGCACCCCTACCACGAGCTGGTGAACGACTTCGAGACCTCGGAGGCTCCCATCCTCGCGGTGGAGTACGACAGCGCCACCACCGACGACGGCATCCAGGCGATCCTGGACTTCTTCGACGAAGCGCTGCTCTGATCCCGGAAGGTAGGTGGAAGGCAGGTGTCAGGATGATATGATTACATTTTAAGAAAATGTAATCATATCATCCTGACACCTGTGTCTTGACACCTGTGTTGTGTGCTTGTGTTTCTGATCCCGGGCGCTACTCGTGGGCGGCGTCGTAGTCCATGTCGAATTCGCAGGGGAAGCTGACGCTGTAGAGGATCTCGGCCAGGGCGCAGCCGTCGCCGTCGCAGTCCATGCCGATGATGTAGTTGCCCGACAGGTTCTGCTCGTCGTGCAGGTAGCCCTCGGAGTCCACGTCCATGGTGAGGGTGATGCTGTAGTCGCTCAGCTCTTCTACGTGGGTGTAGGGATCGCAGGTGAAGTTGGCGGAGCTGGAGGCACACCAGGTGCTCTCGTCCAGGCCGTCGATCTGCTTGGTGAAGCCCGACAGGCTGGCGTCGCTGATGATGAAGCCTTCGCCCTCGGTGGTGGGCAGCAGGTCGACCACCGCGTCGCAGTTGGTGTCCATGACCGTGACGGTCTCGAAGCCCCAGTAGCCCTCCATGGGCACGATGTCGGTGTCGGCGTCGGAGTCGGCGTCCGCGTCGGAGTCGGAGTCGGAGTCGGAGTCGGAGTCGGAGTCTGCGTCGGAGTCGGAGTCGGAGTCCCCATCGGCGTCCGCGTCGGTGTCGGTGTCGGTGTCGGCGTCCGCGTCGGTGTCGGTGTCGCCTTCGGTGCCGGTGGAGCCGGTGTCCACCCAGGTGTCACCCGGGCAGCCGAAGGAAAGCAGGGCGAAGGCGGGGAGGAGGAGCTGGTGCAGACGCATGGGTTGTTCCCTGGGTGGAGGCAGGCGGTGCGTATCGGGATCGCGGGCCTGGATCCAGCGCCGCGCGGCATCGGCGGGATAGCCTGGGGGCCATGGTGTCCCTTGAAGCCATCGCTGTGCGGCGCTTCGGCGAAGCCAGCCCCCAGGTGGCCGTGCTGCACGGTGGCCCTGGCGCTCCCGGGTCGGTGGCCTCGCTGGCTCGCCGGCTGGGGGCCTGGTTTCAGGTGTTGGAGCCGCTGCAACGGCGCCACGGCGAGGTCCCTCTCACGGTAGCGCAGCATGTGGCGGACCTGGCCCAGGTGGCGCCGCCCAGGGTCCACCTGGTGGGCTGGTCCTGGGGGGCCATGCTGGCGCTCTCCTACGCCGCGCGGCACCCGGAGCGAGTATGCTCGGTGGCCCTGGTGGGCTGTGGCACC
>CAZEJJ010000101.1:0-2883 GCA_964512185.1 uncultured Enterobacterales bacterium
AGGCGACCGCTGCGCGGTCGCATAGTGCACGCGAGGGCGGCTTGTGGGGGTGGCTGGGAACTTCCGAGCGCGTGCACTAGGCCACCGCCGCCCTCGCGGTCGGATCCTTGCGCCACACCAGCTGGTAGACCCAGCCCAGGCCCAGCACCACCGAGCAGCAGCCGCCTGCGATGAAGGCCAGCCACACGCTGGTGACGGGCCCGTCGAAGAGCAGCACCGCGACGTAGGCCACCGGCACACCCACCAGCAGCACGCGCACAGTGGTGATGACCAGGGCGGGCAGGCCGTAGCCGAGCCCCTGCAGGACGCGGCCAGAGGTCATGCCCAGGGCCATCAGCGGGTAGGCGAAGACCATGTAGCCCAGGTACACACGCCCCACCTCGATGGCCGCGGCGTCCTGGGTGAACAGGCGCATCACCAGCCCAGAGGCCAGCCAGGCGGTGCAGCCGAAGGACAGCCCCAGGATCAGGGCCCAGCGGTAGGTGTACAGGGTGGTGGAGCGCACCAGGTCGGCGCGCCTGGCTCCCGCGAACATGCCGATCACGGCGATGGCCCCGCTGGAGAGCCCCAGCAGGGGCATGGAGACCATCATGTCCACCCGCGTGCCGGCTCCGTAGCCGGCCACGGTGATCTGCCCGAAGTGGGCCAGCAGCCAGTTGCAGAGCATCATGCCGGCGGACATGACCAGGGCGGAGACCGTGGTGGGCAGGCCCACCCGCAGGATTCGCATGATCACCGGCAGGTCCGGGGCCATCAAGCTGACCCGGAATCGAGTGAAGGTGCGGCGGCGCACCAGCACCAGCCAGGAGAAGATCGCCGTAGCCAGGATCTGGGCCAGGATGGTGGCCAGGGCGGCCCCCTTGATGCCCATACCGGCGGTGAAGATGAGCAGCGGATCCAGCACCAGGTTGACCACCGTGGAGATGGCCATGATGACCATGGGGGTCTTGGCGTCACCCTCGCCGGTGAGCACCGCCCGCAGCACCGAGGAGAAGAAGAACAGGGGCATCCCCAGGGCCAGGAGCTGGAAGTAGGCCCAGCCCTGGTCCACGGTGGCGCCCTCGGCGCCCAGCAGGCGCACCAGGGCCGGCCCCAGCAGCAGGCCCGCCAGGCCGAAGGCCACGCCCAGGCCCAGGCCCAGCACCAGCCCGTTGCTGGCGATGCGATCCGCGGCCGCGGCGTCCTCGCGGCCGATGGCCTGGGCGACAGCAGCGGTGATGCCGGTGGCGAGCCCCGAGGACAGGGCGATGGCCACGAAGAACAGGGGACCCACGAAGGTGATGGCAGCCAGGGCCTCGGGGCCCAGCCGCCCCACGAAGGCCGTGTCCACCACCGCGTACAGCGTGTGGAACAGCATGCCCGTCATCATGGGCAGCGCGAGCACCCACACCGCTCGGCGGGGACGCGCTACGAACTCTTCGAGTCGGCTCTCGCGTGGTCTGGCCATGCGACCTCGACGCGGACAGCATGACCGCGAGCATGGATCTGCTTCCATGGGGGCGAGCTGTCAATGGGCATCCGCGCGGCGTCGCACCCACCCCCATGGGTTAGGCGCTTCCCATGCGGCGTCGCGCCTTTCTCGTGCCGATCATCACGCTGGCCGCCACGCTGGCCGGGGTGGAGATCTGGGCGCGGGTGCTCCACCTGGACTCCCACCAGGCCCAGGGCATCGCCATCGCGACGGGGGCGGCTCCCGAGCAGCTGGTCCCCGCCGATGGCGACCAGGCCTGGCTGGCGGCGGCGCGAGAGCTGGACGGCGCCTACCTGCCGCGGGTGTTCACGCTGGAGCCCGAGGCCCTCACCACCGAGTGGGGCCGCTGCGCCTTCGAGCACCCAGGCCCCACGGTGCTGGTGCTGGGCGACTCCACCACCCGGCAGATCGCGCTGCGTCCGGAGCGGGCCGCCCTGGACCCCGCCATCCCGTCCACCTGGCCGGCCTTGCTCGATGCCCGCCTCCCCGAGCAGGTGCAGGTCTGCGTGGTGGCCGAAGAGGGCTACCACCCGCTGGACCTGGCGGGCATGCACGCCGCCCTGGCCCCGCGCCTGGATCCCGCCCTGGTGGTGGCCCTGCTCTGTGCCAACGACCTGCAGGAGATGGCCCCGCGGCTGACGGTGGTGCAGCAGGACCGCGTCCTGCTGTACCGCGACGCCGCCCACTGGTTGGCCTGGCGTCCCATGGCGCTGGGCCCGCTGCTGGATGTGTCCGAGGCCTGGCGCTACTTCAGCTGGCGCGCCGCCCTGGCCTGGCCCGAGCGCGCGGTGCAGCGACCCAGGAAGCTGCGGGGTGCCGCTTCGGTGGGGCGCTCCCTGCGCTCGCTGGCGGGCAGCTCCCCTGCCCTGCTCTTCTACCTGCCCCTGCTGGACGACTCCGCCGGGCAGCGCCCCCCCGAGCTGGCCCAGCTGCAGGCAGCCTCGGGCCAGCAGCTGCGCCTGGTAGAGCTGTCGGGCCCCCCAGGGGATCTACGGCTGCAGCGCGACGACCCCATGCACCTGAACTGGCGCGGCCACGAGCAGGTGGCCGACCACATCGAGCCCCAGGTGCGGCAGGCGCTGGGGCTGTAGCCTCCGCTGCCTGTCTGGCCGCCCACAGCGGAGGTGATCCATCACTCAAAGATCAGAACCCCGGATCATGTCCGGAAAACCGGGCGCAGTCGGGCACTCAACCGGGTGAATCCCGGATTGCTTCCGGAATTCCGGACATGATCGGCCGCTCAGAGTTTTGAATCCCGGATCATGTCCGGCGCGCCGCGCTACCGTGCCTGTCCACCCGCTCGCTTCGCTCGGGGTTGACTGTGCCCCAAGCCGCGCAGATAGCGCTACCGTGCCTGTCCACCCGCTCGCTTCGCTCGGGGTTGACTGTGCCCGTAGCCGCGCAGATAGCGC
>CAZEJJ010000101.1:2983-28062 GCA_964512185.1 uncultured Enterobacterales bacterium
TCCACCCGCTCGCTTCGCTCGGGGTTGACTGTGCCCGTAGCCGCGCAGATAGCGCGGCTACTCATAGATCTTCTCGCCCTCGGCGAAGGCCTCGGCGGCGTCGGGCTCGGGGTCGCGGGTGAGGCCCGCTGCGTGGGCGGCGCGCACCTCGCGGCTCCACTCGTGGGCCACGATCATGGCCATGACCTCGGAGGTGCCGGTCCAGATCGAAGCCAGCCGCAGGTCGCGCACGGTGCGCTCCACCGGGTAGACGTTGGTGTAGCCGATGCCACCCATGACCTGCATGGCGTGGTGGGCCACCTGCTGGCAGGACTCGGTGACGAACTTCTTGGTCTCCGACACGTAGCGGCGGATGCGGTTCGGGTGCTCGCCCGCTTCGACCGCCAGCGCAGTGTTCCAGCACATGGCCCGCGAGGCGTCCAGCAGGGTGGCGGCCTGGGCCAGCTGGAAGCTGACCCCCTGGAAACGATCGATGCGCTGGCCGAAGGCCTTGCGCTGGTGGGCGTAGCGGGTGGCCAGCTCCAGAGCCGGCCGGGCCGCGCCCACGGTCATTGAGGCGGTTCCCAGGCGCTCGGGGATCATCATGGTCTCGAAGACCGCCGCGCCGCCGTTGAGCTGGCCCAGCAGGTTCGCGCGGGGGACCTGGACGTCGCGGAAGCTCACTCGGCTGGCGCCCCCGCCCCTGCAGCCCATCAGGCCGTACACGTACGGGGTCTCCACGCCCGGACCGCGTTCCACGATGAAGCAGCTGATGCCCTGGTGGGGCCTGGCCTCGGGATCCGTGCGGGCGTACACCAGGAAACAGTCGGCCGCGGTGCCCCCCACGATGAAGCGCTTCTGGCCGTTGAGCACGAAGTGATCACCGCGATCCTCGGCCCGGGTGCGGGTGTCGAAGAAGTCGGAGCCGCCGGTGGGTTCGGTGAGGCACTCGGCCGCGAAGATCTCGCCCGCCAGCAGCGGCACGACATAGCGCTCCCGCTGCTCCGGCGTGCCGTGGCGCACGATGGCGTCGCAGACCAGCTCGGCGCCAACACCAAAGACGCAGGCGAAGATGTAGCCGAGGACGCCCACCTCTTCCATGACCATGCAGGTGGTGGGCCAGTCCAGCCCACGCCCACCCACGGATCTGGGATAGCGCACCCCCAGCAGGCCTCGACGGCCGGCCTCCTGGAGGAACTCGCGAGGAAAATCAACCTCGTCCTTGTCCATGGCCAGGATGAGCTCTCGGGGTACGGAACGCACCAGCTCGCGCACCTCTTCGCGCAGAGCCAGCTGCCCCTCGTCCAACAGGTGGTCGAACATTCCCGCTCCTACTTGATGACCAGGTGCTCCTGGGCGTAGTGGGCCAGGGCGTCGGGGTTCAGCTGCACGCCCAGGCCGGGGGCGTCGGGCAGGTGAGCCGTAGCCTTCTGGATGCGCTGCCTGAAGTCCGTGACGTCGGCCTGCATGCGCAGCGTGGACATGAAGCAGTGCCCGCCCGGCAGCAGGTTGGGCAGCGTGACCGCCAGCTGCAGCGCGGCGGCCTGGGTGACCCCCAGCTCGATCATGCTGTTGACCACACAGGCCAGGCCCTGCACCCGCGCCACGGTGGCGATGTCGTGGGAGCGGCTGAGGCCGCCGTTCTTGGTGACCTTGATGGAGAAGATGTCCACCAGGTGCTCCGCCGCCAGCTCCATGGCCTCGAGCACGGTCTGCACACCCTCGTCGGCCGACAAGGGGTGGGTGGCGCGGGCGCGCACCACCCGCAGGGCGTCGCGCTGACCGCGGGGCACGGCCTGTTCCACGAAGTCCATGGAGCAGCCCCTGGTGCCGTCCATGAAGGCCACGGCCTGGGGCAGGTCCCAGCCCTGGTTGGCGTCCACGTTCCAGTGGATGGTGCCGCCGTAGCGCTCCTCGATGGCCAGGGCCCGCTGGATCTCCACCGCGATGGGCAAGGCTCCCATCTTGATCATGAAGGTGCCGTAGCCCTCCTCCAGCTTGGCGGCGATGCGCTCCAGGTCCTGCTCAGGGGTGCCGCTGCCGAAGGGCCACAGCAGGGGCACACGATCGCGCAGGGCCCCCCCCAGCAGGCGATGCACCGGGGTGCCCAGCGACTTGCCCAGCAGATCCCACAGGGCCATGTCCAGCGCGCCCTTGGCCAGCAGGTTGCCGTGCAGCAGGCCGTCGAAGAGCATGTTCAGGCGGCCGAGATCCCGCGGATCCTCCCCCAGCAGCAGGGGCCCCAGCACCCGCTCGATGGTGGCCATGACCCCGGCCCAGCTCTCCTCGGTGAACGGCGGTAATGGATCCGCCTCGCCCAGGCCCACCAGGCCCTGGTCGGTGAAGATCTCCACCAGGATGGCGTGGGAGTGGGTGATGGTGCCGTACTTGCGCGAGAGCACGTAGGGGATGTTGAGCGGGACGGTGACGTGTCGCGCCTCGATGCGCTCGATCTTCATCGCGGGCTCCCTCGATTCCGTATGGGGCTCGTGGCCCGTACCCGCCGCACCCAGGCGGGTCAAGGGGCTGGAACTGGCCCCCGAGTTCCAATACACTGACTGCCCGCGAAGAACCCGCACACCTACCAGGAGACAGGGTCCATGCCCATCAAGATCGCCGTCGTCGGAGCAGGCAACCTCGGCCAGGCCGAAGCCGCCCACCTCGCCCTGCTGGGTCACGAGGTCCGCATCTGGAACCGCACCGCCTCCAAGATCCACGAGATCAACGAGCGGGGCTGTATCCGCGCCCACGGGGTGATCGAGGGCGACGCTGTGATGGCCTGCGCCTCACCAGACCTGGCCGACGTGATCCCGGGGGCCGACGCCATCATGGTCACCGTGCCCGCCTCCAGCCATCGCCCGGTCATCGAGGCCATGGCCCCCTACCTGTCGGACGGCCAGTCGATCGCCCTGCACCCGGGGCACACCTTCGGCGCCATCGACTGCTTCAGCGCCCTCGAGAAGCTCGGCTACAAGCTGGACCTCACCTTCTGCGAGATCCAGACCTCGCTGATCACCTGCCGCCTCACCGGCCCGGCGGAGGTGCTCTGCGCGGGCATCAAGCAGGCCCTGCCCATCGCCGTCTTCCCCTCGGATCACGGCTTCGACCGGGTCGAGTATCTCTTCGACGCCTACCCCAGCTCCATCCGCGCCGCCGACACCCTCAAGACCAGCCTCGAGAACCTCAACGCGCCCGTGCACCCCTCGGTGGTGATCGCCAACCTGGCCCGCATGGAGCGCGGCGATCAGTTCCTGTTCTACTGGGACGGGGTCACCCCCGCCGTGGCCAAGATCATCGAGGCGGTGGACATGGAGCGCTACCGCATCGCCGAGCTCCTCGACGCCGACCCCATCACCCTGTCCGAGTTCTACGATCGTTCCTACGACGTCAAAGGCGACCAGCTGTGGCAGAAGATGCACAGCAACATGCCCTACGAGACGATCTTCGCGCCCAAGCGCATCGACACGCGCCTGATCCTCGAAGATCTGCCCACGGGGCTGGTGGCGTTCTCGTCCATGGGCAAGGCCGTGGGCGTGCCCACGCCCGCCTGCGACGCGCTGATCGCGCTGTGCAACGTGGTCTTCGAGCGCGACTTCTGGGAAGGCGCCCGCACCCTCGAGAACATGGGCCTGGCCCACCTCGACGCCGAGGGCCTGCAGCGCTTCGTGCAGACCGGCGAGAGGTAGAGCCTACTCCAGCACCACCGGCGCGTTCACGATGTGGATGAAGTCCACCACGAGATCGCCCGTGTCGAGATTCTGCTCTTCCATGCTGACCTTGCGCAGCTGGTGGCGAGCCACGGACAGCTCAGCCCAGTAGCCGCCCATGTCCCAGCTGGGCAGGATGTCGTTGGGGGCCAGGGGCAGCTGCTTGAGCTGGGCGATGGGGATGGTGAAGCTGCCCTCGGTGTCGTCGGCGTGGGCCACCAGGCGGGCCACCTCGGTGAGCCAGTAGGGGTCGTCGATGTCGGCGTCGTAGACCCTGAACTCGATCATCAGGAAGGTCATGCCGGAGCTGTCGGGGACGCCCGCGTCCCAGGTGACGCGCAGGTCCTTGTTGGTGTCGACGGGGGTGTCACCGTAGAGCAGGTCGTCCAGCGGGTACTCGTCGGGCTGGCCCTGCTGCAGCTGGACCCCCGTGAGATCCTGCACGGCGCCCACGCGCCCCAGGTCGTGGTGGGTGCCCAGCCGCTGCAGCGACACGTCCCAGGCAGCGTCCTCGGGAAGATCGGCGTTGCTGACGATGCCCGCGACACCACCCTGGAAAAACCAGCCCGAGTAGCCGTCGTAGTGCAGCACGACCCCGCTGGGATCGCCCACCAGGTCGCCGGACTGGTTCTGCACGGTGGCGGTGCTGGTGTAGCCCACGTAGTCGTAGATGTGGTGCGGGCCGTGGCCGTAGTCCTCGGTGACCCCGTAGCCGAGCTGCAAGCCGGTGGCGTTGCCCGGCTGGCCGTCCACCTGCAGGCTGTCTCCCTGGCCGTCCACAACGTCGATCTCCTGGTCGTAGCAGGTGTCGGCGCCGTACAGCGCGGCCACCGGCCCGTGCCAGGTGAAGGCCTCGGGGTAGTACTGGTACCAGTAGTAGTAGTCCATGAGCATCTGCTCGCGCTCGGTGGCGAAGTCCAGGTCGCGGCTGAAGTCGCGCGGCGTGGTGATGCTCAGGGTCTCGTCTTCGGCGTGCAGCCCGTACAGGTAGGGCACGCCCGCGGGACGGCGTTCACCGGGGCTGTAGATGTGAATCTCACCCACAGCGGGCAGGGTGGACAGCTCCACCAGGTCGGCCTGGTCGCCCGAGAAGCCCGGCTGTCGGCCGGTGCCGTCGAAGGCGTAGGCGCCCGCGTAGCCGAACTCCACGCCGCACCAGTAGGTGTACTCGTAGTCCCTGGCGTCGTAGTCGTAGGACCAGACCTCCACCGGGCAGTCGATCTTGTACAGGGTGGCGCTGGCGGCCTCGTCGGCCCAGTACTCCTGGCCGCGGATGGCGTAGGTGAAGGCGCTCTCGGCGGTGACCACGCCGTCGTCTGTGGCCAGGGCCAGGTCCACCGGGCCGCCTCCCGGCGCGCCGGCAGGCAGGAGCACATCCACGTAGCCGTCGGTGACCTCGACGATCTCAGCGTTGCGGCTGCCCACCACCACGGTGGCGGTGGAGCCCAGGCGCAGGCCCTCGATGCGCACGGAGTCGCCGCCCTTGAGGGAGTCCACCGAGGTGGGCGAGAGGGAGCTGATCACCGGCGCCTGGGAGGAATCTTCCCAGTAGTCGGGGTAGGGCGCGTCGGCGCAGGATACGAGCAGGAATACTGTGAGGGCGGGGCGCATCATTGTGCCTCCAGCCTGGTCCAGGTGATGTCGGATATTCGTGTTCTCACCGGGCTTACGGTGACTCGTTTGCCGTTGTAGGTGAGCGCGTCCGCGATCTGGACGCTGCCCTCTGCCAGCCTGGCCACCGCCAGCACGCTGCCGGCCCGCTCGTTGGGATCGGTGTAGAGGTTGAGGGACCGCACCATGTCGGGGGTGATGGTGAAGGAGCCGTCGTCGGCCACGGTGCAGGCCAGCTCGCCCAGCACGTGCCAGCCCGAGCCCTCGTCGGCCACGCAGAGGTTGTCGCGGCAGGTGAAGCCCGAGCCGCAGCCGGTGTTGCAGTCGCAGGAGCCCTCGTCGCCCCAGCCCAGGTGGCGCAGCACGATGGTGAGGGGTTCGGAGTCGGCGGACGGGGTCCAGCTGACCTCGACCGGGTTGATCCAGGGACCAGGGAAGCGCAGCGGGGTGCTGCCTGGCGGCCTGACCCGCTCGCCGTCCAGCGCCAGGTCTTCGATGGCGGCGGGGAAGCGCACCGCGGCGTCGCTCAAGGGGTAGGGCACGGCACCCAGGGTGGAGTCGGCCGGGGTGACGGTGCCCGGGAAGCTCAGCTTGAAGGTCTCGGCGCTGCGCCAGGTGTCGGGCAGGTCCTGGTGATCCTGGATGACCGGGTGCATGCGCCCACCGTAGCCGGCGTACCAGCTGTCGCCCGCGGGCCGATGGTGGGTGGAGGGATCGCGCTCCAGCACGATGCGATCGCCGTCGCTGGAGGTGATGGCGATGTGATCGCCCACGTCCACATACTCCATGAAGCTGAAGTAGCCGCTGATGGTGGTGCGGGTGAAGCAGGAGTCCTGGCCCGGCTCGGCGGGTGGGCCGGGGCTCAAGAAGGTGGAGTTGCGATCGAAGCCCACGTCCATGGGGTAGCCCAGGTAGGCGTAGCCCATGGTGACCGAGCTGCCGTCGGCCCGGGGCGAGTCACCGTACAGCCCGGTGAGCCCGTGGCCCAGGTTGGTACCCCAGAAGCGGAAGCGGGCGTACTCGATCATGCCGCCCATGGGCACCGGCGCGGGCAGGATGGCGTCGAGATCGGTGCCCGCGCCGTAGATGTGCACGTCGTACTCGTCGGAGGGCCGGTAGCAGCCGGAGAGACCTGCGACCATGGACAGTGACAACAGGAGCTTGTTCATGGCTACCACCCCGTCCCGATGCCCAGGTAGACCCGCAGGGTGGCAGGCTCCACCTCGTCGGAGAGCTCGGAGGCGGCATCTCGAGCCACCGAGCTCTGGATGAGGTCGGCGTTGACGTCGCCGTAGCCGGCCGTCGGCTGGAAGCCGTAGGCCACCCTCAGGAAGGAATCCCAGTCCCAGTCATTGAAGATGAAGGCCCGCACCCGCAGCTCCAGGCCCGCGTCGGTGAGCCAGTAGTTGGGGTGGTCGGTGGTGCTGTTCTTGTACGCGTAGTCCTTGCCGGGGATCTCGCGGCGGATGTCGTCGGGATCGTCGGCCACCATGCTCCAGCCCTCGATGTGGCT
Source organism: uncultured Enterobacterales bacterium (assembly GCA_964512185.1). Classification (GTDB taxonomy): domain Bacteria; phylum Myxococcota_A; class UBA796; order UBA796; family JAFGLY01; genus CAZEJJ01. Next base: position 9,794 of record CAZEJJ010000101.1, read on the forward strand.
GTTCTCGGGGATGCGGTAGGACCACAGGTTGCCCACCGTGCCGAAGAACTGCAGGTACATGGCCTCGGTGTAGATCGGGCCGGCCTTGGCGTTGATGTCGCGCCACAGGGGGAAGCGATAGCTCAGGTTGGCCATGAGCATGGTCTCGCCCGTGAGGCTCCAGCCCTCGTAGCCGCTGAACTGGATGTTGTTGCCGATGGTGCCGCTGCCCCAGTGGTAGGGGTGGCGCCCGCCGGCGATGAACTCGTCCCAGGACATGACGTTGCGGTCGATGTAGCCGCCCTCGAAGTCCAGCTGCAGGGTGTGATGCTCCGACAGCCCGAACCAGCCGATGGGGATGAACTCGGTGTAGCTGGCCATCAGCTGGTGGTAGCCGTAGCCCTCGAGCAGCTCGCCGTCGTCGTAGACACCGCCAGCGATCTCGGGATCCAGCAGCTTGGTGAGCCGGTACTGGTAGTCCACGTACAGGCGCCGCTGCCCGCGAGGGTTGATCCACTGATCGCCCCAGTACCAGCCCCCACTCGGGTTCCACTCGAAGAAGGCCCCGAAGCCCGCGTGCCCCGTGTACGGGACGAAGCTGCGCCCGTCGCCGGTGTCGCGGAAGGAGTAACGCGAGGCGTCGGCCCCCAGGCCCACCCACAGCGCCTCGGAGGGGTAGTACATGACGTAGGTCCAGATGTCGTCGCTGGCCTGCTCGAACTTGAGGTCCACCACGGTGATGTCGTCGGTGGTCTCGACCACGCCGTCTTCGTCCAGCCCGTAGCCGTAGGTGCCCTTGTAGGTGTAGCGCATGTACCCGGCGAGCACGGAGGGCCACAGGGTGTCGAGCCAGTAGGACAGCCACAGGAAGTTGTCCTTGCCGAAGGTGGCCTCGCCCTCGAACCAGTGGCCCTCGGTGTAGTCGCCGATGAAGAAGCCGCTGCCGGCCTCGACGTTGCGGTCGGTGCTGCGCAGCACGGGCCAGCCCGACAGGGGGAACAGGGCGCTGCGTGCCTTGAAGGGTACGCTCCCGGCCTTGGCGTCCACCACGAAGCCGGGGGCCCAGGTGCTGTCGAGCTCGCCGGAGTGCGCGTAGCTGGGCGCGCGCTTGTAGATGCCGCCGTAGCTCACCGGCTCGTCCTTGAGCTCGCCGGCGGGGATGGCCTTGATGCGGAAGCCGTGCGAGGTGAAGTCGGTGAAGAACAGGTGCCCACCGTCGGCCACGAAGGGCCCGTAGGCGCTGCCGATGAGGTTGGTCTGCTTGCGCACCTCGAGGGTGTCGAGATCCATGGCGTAGACGTTGAGGATGCCGTCTTGATCGGAGCTGAACCAGGCCCGGCCGTCGGGGGCCATGACCGGATCCGTCTCGTCGGCCTGGGAGTCGGTCAGGCGGGTGAGTTCGCCGGACTCGAGCCCCACCAGCCACAGGTCCTGGCGCTCGTCGCGGAACAGGGACACCAGCAGCTCGTCGGCTTCTGGAAGGAAGCTGATGCCCTGCACCTGGGTGCCGTCGGCGAAGAAGGTGAGCTGCTCGAGAGCGGAGCCGTCGGGTGCCACCGTCCAGAGGTTGTGGGTGCCGTCGCCGTAGCGCGAGAACGCGATGGTGCCGCCGTCGGGTGACCAGGCGGCCTCGCGGGCGCGCAGGGTGCCGGGGATGGGCTGCCAGTCCACCTCGAGCTGCTTGCCCTCGGCGTCGATGGTGCCGATGAGCAGCTGGGTCCAGTTGTAGCCGTCGGCGTTGAACATCAGGCCCTGCTCCAGGCGGAAGTCCGAGGCCATGTCTTCAGGGCCGGTGACGATGAACTGCTTGGAGTCGGGAGACCAAGCGGTGCGGTAGTACTCGGCGTGCTCGAAGGTGAAGGTGCGCCTGGCGTAGTGCCTGAGCTTCTTGCGGTCTTTCTCGTCCACATAGGTGCCGCCCACCGCGCCCCAGTCTTCAGGGCGGATCTCGCGCAGCTGGAAGCCGCGGTCGAACCAGGCCATGTAGCTGCCGTCTGGAGAGTAGCTGGGCATCTCCTGGTAGGAGGTGTCGCCTTCCATGGTCTCGTCCTGGACCTTCTTGGAGAGCTCGGCCCAGTCTTCGTCGTCTTCGTTTTCCCAGCCGGGCTGCACCAGGGCCAGCTCGCGGCCTTCGACCCGGCCGGCGGCCTCGACCCGCTCCAGATCAGCCTGGGCGCGCTCCATGAGCCAGCCGCGCCAGTCGCTGTTGAGCTGCTCGGTGCTCTGGCCCGTGGCCTCCTCCACCACGCGGTCCCAGGACCAGTGGAAGCGCTCGCCCGACAGGGTGTCGAAGCGGGCGTACATGTCCTCGCCGTAGCGCTCGTTCAGGTACAGGCCGAAGGAGTAGCCGGACTGATAGTTGCGCTCGGGCTCGATGCCCCACTTGTCGGCCTGGGTGGTCCACTCGTCGATGGAGGGCAGCTTGCCGTCGAGGGTGTGCACCCGCATGAAGGCTTCGCGGGAGCTGCCCCAGAAGTTGTAGCCGCTCAGGTGGGACCACAGCTCGGCGGTGCCTTCGACCCACCAGATGGGGCCGTCGGTGACGATGAGCACGTCGGCGCCGATGTCGGCGTTGGTGTGCACGCTGGGCTCGGTGCCCCAGCGCCTGAGCCACTCTTCGTCTTCGGCCAGGCCACCGATCTGCAGGCCGGTGCTGCCCTCTGACAGGGGCTGGTAGGCTTTGAGGCTGACGATGTGGGCGTACTCGTGGGCGACGACGTCGGCGATGAACTCCATGCGCCCGCGGGGGCGGTAGGTTGAGGCCCAGTCGGCGGCGATGCCGACCCAGTTCCACTCGGCCAGCGCGAAGCCGTTGCCCTCCCAGCCGCGATCCTGGTCGTAGATGACGATGTGGGTCTTCTCTTCGACGAAGTACCCGACCCGCCCGCAGACGCGGGGGTAGACCTCTTCGGCGATCTCGGCCACCTGGGCCGCGGTGAAGCCGCTGGTGAAGTAGTGCTCGTCGTCGCGCGGGCGGCTGGATTCGGGCCAGTGGATGACGAAGTGTTCGGTCTCCAGGGTGTTCCAGTCCACGTCGGGGTGGTTGGAGTAGTAGCCGGCGCGGGCCTGGGCCGCGGGCAGGCTGAGCAGCAGGGCGCAGAGGGCGGTGGCTACCATCGAAGCACCCCCTGCAGCGTGACCGTGAGCCCCGGCTGGGGAGAGAATTCCTCGAGGCCCAGGTGGCCGAACAGGCGGGTGTCGGAGCCCATGAGCTGGTAGTCGAGATCGAGCCCCGCTTCGAAGTGCTGGTTGGGCGAGAAGGACACCCCCAGGCCCGTGTCCACGAAGTCACCGGTGGAGTTGGCGATGGTCTCGAGCACCAGGCTGGAGGCGCTCTGGCCCGAGTTGCCCATGCGGTACACAGCGCGGTGGCTGTAGCGGGCGCCGAGGTCGACGGCCCAGGCGTCGGCCGCCTGCAGCTGGACCTCGAGCCCCACGCGGGTCTCGTCGCCGGCGCTCAGCCAGCCGTTGCCGAAGCCCTCATCTTCGATGACATAGCCCACCACCTGGGGGAACTTGTGCACGTAGCCCACACAGCCGCGCAGGGCTAGGCCGGAGCCCAGCTGCTGCCGGGCGTGCAGGATGGCGCCCAGGTTGGTGATCCCCGTGCCCGTCAAGAAGCCCGAGGTGTTGTTGGCACCGCCGATGAAGTCCGACGGCCACTCCACACCGCTGGGTGCCTTCAGATCCACCTGCAGGGCCAGCACGCCTCTTCGCGCCAGCCAGGGCTGCAGCCAGAAGCCGGTGTGGATGTCGCCCAGGGCGAAGGTGGAGGTGTTGGCGCCCTCGTCGTTGGTGAGCCAGGCGTGCACAAGCGGGATGTGGGCGTACAGCATAAAGCGCCGGGCGAAGCCCTGGTCCACCTTGAGCCACAGCCGCGAGTAGTGCCAGGCCGTGCCCTCGTCGAGGGCCGAACGAGCCCCGTTCTCATCACGCACAGCCCCCGTGGTCTTGCTGTCGGCGGCCAGCTCGATGGCCAGCCAGCCCTTGGGCAGCACGTAGTCGCGCTCCACCTGGCGCGGGGTCCACGCGCCCATGGAGGACCTGGCCTCGAAGGCGTGGGCCCGGGGAGCGGCGAGAGCGAGAGCAAAGAGGGCGAGCACATGCATGTGGAGCGATCCTTGCCTAGGCGGTGAAACCGCAGTCCAGGCCAGGAATCCTACCAGAATGGGGGGGTCGATCTCCAACGGAGCGGGGCGTGGCTGGTAGGAAGCCCGCCGGCTTCTAGCCCTCGCCCTCCAACACCCCCAGGAACCCCTTGGTGTAGTCCAGCAGGGACCAGAAGGTCACCGCGGTGACGGCAAACAGCAGCCACCAGGTCACGTCGTCGGCGTGGGGGATCTCCCAGCGGGTGACCCACACGAGCACCACCAGCAGGCTGGTGCTGCCGCCCACCGCCGCGATGGTGGCCACCACGGCACCCCAGATACGGAAGGCCAGCAGGTAGATGACCAGGATGCCCAGGCCCGCGCCCAACACTCCGTAGAACACGGCATCGGAGAAGGGCTCGGGGTCGACGACGAGCTGCTGGGAGAACAGGACCACGCACACCAGCAGCACACCTACGCCCTGCACCACCGCCTTGACCTTGCCCGAGACGCGGGCCGCCATGGTGACGTTGCGCTGGGCGGCGAAGGCCCGGTAGTACGACACCGACACGTCGCGGTAGAAGAACACCAGCAGCATCCACAGGGGCAGGACGTCCATGGCCATGAGCGTGGCGAACACCGTGAAGCGGGTGAGCGCGTCGAACATGGGATCCAGCAGCTTGCCGATGTCGGACACCTGGTTCCACTTGCGGGCGATGTAGCCGTCGGTGGCGTCGGTGAGCTCCAGGTAGTTGAGCAACACCACGGTGACGAGCAGGCCCAGCGCGTCGCCCCGCAGCAGCATGAACACCGCCGGGATCACCAGCACCATGCGCGAGATGCTGATGAGGTTGGGGACGGTGTACAGCTCCTTCATGGGCGTCTTCTCCGGCGGCGCTGCGGCTGCGGCGACTGGCGGGACTGGTGACTAGTCGCCGCTCTCGTCTTCAGGTTCCGGCGCGGGCGCCGGCGGGCTCTCGCCGTCCAGGGTGCCCTGCTCCACCGCGCGCTCGTTTTGGCGCCAGCTGCGGCGCTGGCGGTATTCCTTGACGCGGGTGGCCCCCAGGAAACGGTAGCTGAATTCCGTGCTCTGCAGCAGCCAGGCCCCCGGGGTGGAGGAGGTGCCGATGCCGACGCGCAGCTGGGCGTGCTTCCACTGGATCTGCCAGGCCAGGCTGGCGTTGTAGGACTCGGGAAATGGCACCACGCCGTCGAGGCCCAGGATGCGATCGAGGTTGAAGATGGGGGGGATGTCCTGGGGTGGAGGATCCGTGATCACACGCGCCCAGTGGGTGCGGCCGAACTGCAGCACCAGGCTGTCGCGGCGGCTGAAGCGGATGTCGGTGGCGGCCTTGATCTGCAGCAGGCGGGCTTCGAGGAGGGTGTCCCCCAGCTCCTCGGGCATGGTGATCTCCTGGCCGCCCGTGATGAAGCTGGAGACCCCTTCGAGATCGGGGAAGCCGGCGCTGTCGACCCAGCCGTAGCTGGCGCCGCCGTGGATGGACCAGGCCTCCAGGATCTTCAGCGAGAGCATGCCGCCGGCGGTGGCATAGGTGGCCTGGAAACCGTCGCGGGGCATGGAGTAGTAGGCACCGGTGGCGGCCAGATCCACCGGCCCGGCCCGCACGAAGTCGAGCTTGAGGTTGCCGTTGGGGATGCGGAAGGCCCACAGCGGCAGCGAGGTGCCGGCCTGCAGCCCAGGCAGAACGCCCAGCTGGATGTTGGTGAGGCCGATCTTGATCTCGCCCCACTCCAGCACATAGGCGGTGAAGTCGGTCTGGGCCCGCGGGTTGGGCGGGAGCAGGCCCAGGCGGGGCTTGAGCCAGTCGGCCTGCTCGGTGCTCAGGGTGCCCGGATCCTCGGCGCCCGAGGTGTCGATGAGCAGCGGGGTGGAGCTGGGCTGATCCTGCACCTGCGCCGGGGGCTGTTCCGGAGGGGATTCTTCCACGGGTTGTTCCGCCGGGGGTTCTTCCGCCGCAGGCTCTTCGGCTGGTGGGTCCCCCGCCAGCTCCTCCACCGCCGCAGGCTCGGTCGGTGGGTCCTCTGCGGGGGCCTGGGTCTCCAGGGCCTCGGGCTCCTGGTCCCCTTCCGATGTCTCGGTCCCCTCCAGGACGGGAGCGCCCTCTGTGGGCTCTTCGTGCTGGGCCAGCGCGGGCGCCAGGGCGACGAGCAGAGCGAGCAGCGGAGCGTTGACCATGGCTGGCTACTCCTCGGGCTGGGCGGCACCTTGAGATTGTACCGCAGCTCCGCCCGCTTCGGGCGCCGCAGGCGTCGAGAGCTGTTCCGGCGCAGCTTGTGGAGTCTGCCCGGCCAGCTGCTCCAGCTGGGCCAGGGCGGCGGACAGGGCGTCGAGGGACTGGCCGTACTCGGCCCAGCGACCTTCGCGCTGGTGCTCCTCGGCCTGCTGCAGCCAGGTGGACGCGTCGCGCGCCAGCACGGACCAGTCACCGGTCAGGGGCTGGGTGCTGCCCTGCTCGCCCGGCGTGTCCGCCGGCTCATGGGCGCTGTCGGAGGCCAGCCGCGGGGGCGATCCCGCGCCGAAGACCGCGCGCAGCGCCTGGTCCAGGGTCTGCTCCATGGCGATCCTGCTCTCGTAGGCCACGATCACACGCTTGAGTTCGGGCAGCTGGGAGGACTCGGCCTGCAGGTAGACTGGCTCCACGTACATGAGGGCATCGCCGATGGGGATGACCAGCAGGTTGCCGCGCACCACCCGGCTGCCACCCTGGCTCCAGAGGGTCATCATCTCGGAGATGGCGGGATCCTGGTCGATGCGCGCCTCGATCTGCAGCGGGCCGTAGATCAGCTTCTTCTTGGGGAACTGGAACAGCACCAGGCGCCCGTAGACCTCGGGATCGCAGCGGGCCGCCATCCAGGAGATCATGTTGTCGCGGTTGGTGGGGACGAAGGGCACCAGCAGGATGAACTCGGCGCGCTCCTCGCCCGGCAGCTTCATGACCAGGTAGTAGCTCTCCATGGGCTGCTCGTGGCCACCATAGAGCTCGCGGGGCACCGCCCACATGTCTTCCTTGTTGTAGAAGACCGTGGGATCGGACATGTGGTAGGCCCGGTACATGGAGCCCTGGATGTCGAACAGATCCACCGGGTAGCGCACGTGGGAGCGCAGGCCCTCGGAGAGCTGGTCGATGGGCTTGAAGCTCTCCTCGAAGATGGCGGCGTAGGCCTGGATGAGCGGATCGCCCGGGTCGGAGACGTACAGGTGTACGGAGCCGTGGTAGGCGTCCACCACCACCTTGACCGCGTTGCGGATGTAGTTGAAGCGCGGGCCGCCGTCGCTCTTCATGGGCTCGGCGTAGGGATAGCGGGCGGTGGTGGTGTAGGCGTCGATGATCCAGAACAGCCGCCCCTCGTCCACGACCAGGTAGGGGTCGTGGTCGAAGCGCAGGAAGGGCGCCAGGCGGGAGATGCGGTCACCGATGGTGCGCCGGAACATGACGCGGCTGTCGGGCTCCATGTAGCGCGACAGCAGGATGTCGAGGCTCTGGAAGTGCACTGCGAACAGGAGCTTTCGCCACAGGCTGCCCGCGGGTACGCCGCCGTCGCCGGCGTAGTGGGTGGTGGCGTTCACGTCGCCCACCGCGTAGTCGAACTCTTCGACGCCGGTCTTGACGAAGACATAGCGGTCGGTGAGCTCGCCGTAGTATATCTCAGGCCTCTCCACCGGCAGATCCACCACCGATTCGGGCGGGATGTCGCGGATGAACAGGTCGGGCAGGCCCTCGTCGGTGACGCGGTTGACGGGGCTCATGGCCAGGCCGTAGCCGTGGGTGTACTGGAAGTGCTCGTTGACCCAGGACTGGGCCTGTGCGGGCACGTTGGAGTAGTTCAGCTCGCGCCCGGAGAGCATGACCTGGCGCATGCGCCCGTCGAGCTCGTAGCGGTCCACATCCACGTCCACGAAGTCGTAGTAGAGCCTGATCTCCTGGATCTGGGCGTAGGTGGTGAGCAGCGGACGATCGTCCCAGACCCGCACGTTCTCGATGGTGAGCGGGTTGGCACGGATGTCCTCCATGTCGAGCCCTGTGGCGGCCTCGTAGGGCTGCACCTCGATGCTGTCCAGGCCGTAGGCGGCTCGCGTGGCTTGGATGTTGCGCTCCAGGTACGGGATCTCCAGGCCCAGCTCGTTGGGCTTGACCACGTAGTCCTGCACCACGGCCGGCCAGGCACCGCTGATGATCACCCGGCCCAGCAGGTAGCCGGCCGCGGCCACCGCCGGCAGCACCCAGCCTCGGCGCAGCGCGGCGGCGGCCAGCACCACCGAGACCGCGACGGAGAGCCCCACCATGACCCAGCAGCCCGGCAGCCGAGCGCTGATGTCCGTGTAGCCGGCGCCCCAGACCACGCCCTGGTGGTCGAAGAGCAGCTCGAAGCGCTGCAGCCACCAACCAGCCGCCACCAGCAGGAACAGCAAGGAGCCCAGCAGGAGCAGCTGTCGCCTGGCGCCCGAGGTGAGCCCCGCCGGGTGACGGTTGACCAGGCTGTCGCGAGCCAGGGAGAAGCCCGCCACCACCAGCACGGCCAGCGTGACCACGGCCACCGCCCAGGTCTGCAGGAAGTGCAGCAGCGGGAGCTGGAAGACAAAAAAGCCGATGTCGAGACCGAAGACCGGATCCACGGTGCCGAAGTCCTGGCGATGCAGAAAGCCCAGCAGCGCGAACCACTCGCCCGCCGAAGCGATGCCCAGCACCAGGGAAGGCATCAGCACCGCGGCCGCGAGCACACCGCGGATGATGCGCTTGAGGGCCCGCGGATCCAAAGGGGCATCGGGGATCAGCATGGCCAGGCGGAACACGTCGATGGAGGCTTCGCGGGTGCACAGCCCGGCGTTGAGGGCCAGGAAGATCAACGTCAGCAGAAACCCCCCGCCGAACATCCCCAGCTTGGCCCACAGGCTGGTGGTGAAGATCTCGCTGTAGCCCAGGGACTGGAACCACCAAAAGTCCACCAGCAGGTTGGCCAGCGGACGGTGGCCCATCCAGAGCAGCAGGACCAGCAGGAAGACCGCTTGAATCCAGCGGGGAATGCGTTGCATCGCCGTGACCTCCGGGCCCCCCACATAGCATGCGCCGAGCCGCGCGCCCCTCTTCCAGGATCTGTCCGTGCGCCGATCAGGGATCGCGGTCTGGAGGCTGCACCGGCCGGGGCTCTCGCCCGCGCCAGACCCGGTCGTAGCTGGCCCACTCGGCTTCGTCGGTGGTCCAGGAAGCGTAGAGGGTGATGCCGTGGAAATTGTCGGGCGCTTCGCGACCGGCGAAGCCCCGCAGCACGCCGCGCAGGCCGTGCTCCAGGCTCTCCACCTGGGGGTCGTGCCAGGCCACGTCGTCCTCGTAGGCCGGCATGCCCAGCGACCAGGTGCAGCCGCCTTGTCCAGGTGGAGGGAGCGTGCGCGCCAGCTGGCGCGCCCAGATGGCCACCTGCACCTCGTAGAGCCAGGCCAGGCCCAGGCCCGTGTCGTAGGCCATGAAGGCCAGCTCATCGGCGGCCAGGCAGACCTCCCGCGTGAACTCCAGGGTCCAGTGCACGGTCTGCGCCTGGTGCAGGGGTGTCCTCGGTGGGTAGCCGGCGATGGACAGCGTGGCCTCGGGACCGATGGCCCGCTTCACCTCGCCCAGCAGCTCCAGGTAGCCGGGCTCGAAGGAGGGCAACGGCTCCACGTTGAGCTGCACGCCCTCGGCTCCCATGGCCACCAGAGCCGCCATGTGCTCGGCGAAGGCGGCTCGTTGCTGCTCGTCCTGCAGCCGCACGTCGCGATCCAGCAGCCCGCCGGTCCAGGGGAGCACCGCGATCCCGGGTGCCTGCTGCTCCATGGCCTGCAGGAAGCGACCAGCGACGGCGGGGTCGTAGCGCTGGATCGTCCCCTGCTTGCGCCACCCGGGGGTGCCGTCCACGTCCATGGGGCCCAGGAAGGGGTAGATCCGGGTGATCCCCAGCTGCGCCAGGGAGCTCACCAGGGCCTGCTCGTCCGTGTCCTGGCCCCCGTGGAGCCAGAATCGGCGCATCCACAGCCCGTTCTGGCCCTGATCCAGGCTGCCGGGATCCGCCCTGCGCCCCCAGAGCAGCCAGGCCAGCGCAGCGGAGACACCTACCACGATGAGCAGGATCAGCAGCACGCCGTGCATGGTGGCCGCGAGCTTCTTCACCGGAAAACTGCCTCCGGAAACAGAACAAGGTGGTTGGAGTGGATCCTCCAGCGCAGTGAACACCATTATCAGGGTGTAGAATCCAGAGGCGGAGAACGAGCCCTGCACCAGGAAGCACGCATGTCCGACCGCAGCGCCACGGGCTGCAGCCAGAACCGCTGCCGGATGCCCGCCCTGCAGCAGGTGGTGGTCCAGCGCAACATGGCGCGCAGCCGGCTGCGCCGCTCCCTCTGGGTCTCCGCGCTCTTCCACGCGGCCATCCTCTTCGTGCTGGTGCCCCTGTCGCTTCCCGCCCTCTCCAAGGACCCTCCCACCAGCCCGCGGGCCATGCAGGTGCAGCGCCTGGAGCTGATCCCCACGCCCCAGCAGCCACCCCCGCCCCCCGAGCGGGCCAGGCTGCCCGAGCCAGAGATCCCCGAAGAACCCGATCCCAGCGAGGATCCAGAGCGCTGGCTGGAGTTCTTGAGGGCCCACCAGAGCCCGTCCGCATCCTCTGCTCTCGCCACGAACCGGATCTCCACCCAGCACCAGCTCGTGGAGCAGGAACGCCACGCCAGGGCCCGCAGCCAGGTGGCCGACGGCGAAGACGATCGCGGCGAGCGCTCGGGCCAGCCGCGCAGCTCCGTCCAGGCAGGCGCCCTGCCACAGCAGGCAGCCCCGGCGGCGCGGGAGCAGCCCGCCGAAGGCGCGCCCGTTGCCCAGGCCGCGGCCAACCCGGAGCGGCCCGAGCCGAACCTCCGTGAGACCACAGCCGGTGAGCAGGACGCGCTGGCCATGGCCACCGAGCTCCAGCAGAGCAGCGAAGAGGCAGCCCACCGTCGCGAGCAGGCGGCCTCCCACAGCCAGGCAGCCCGGCACAAGGAGCACAGCACCGACGATGGACGCCCTGGCGAGTGGTCACCCATCGCCACGCGCGTAGACGGCGCTCAGCAGCGCGTGCCGCCCTACCCCGAAGCGCCCAACCCCGACGCGCCCGGCCTGTCGGCCCAGCGAGCAGCCGTGCCGCAGGCCAGCCAGCGAGAGGCGCCGAGCGAGAGCGGCTCCGCCGGCGCCGAGCAGGCGGATGAACAGAGCGCCCAGGCCCAGCTCGCCCCTGCGGCGCAGCGCGAGCCATCCGAGACCACGCAGACCAGCGCGGCCAGGAGCGCCCAGTCCTCCACGCCGGGCAGCGCCAGCCACGAGCTGGAGCTGAACTTCCTGGTGGAGCCGCTGGTGCTGGCCCGGGAGGCGCGCGAGCAGCACTCCCAGTCCGCCGCAGACTCCGCTTCGCAGCGGCAGCGCGACTCCCCGCCGGGTTCAGCGCGCTCGGCGGCCGCCCAGGCCCCGGGCAACGCCGCCGCAGCGGGCGGCTCGGTGGTCAGCGCCCTCGATCCCCCCATCACCATCGACCTGCTGGCGGCGCTGTCCGTCAAGGAGCACCCCCTGGCGCGCGCCCTGCAGGCCCTGGACGACGAGCTACGCGACCGCTGGATCATCCCCCTCGACCTTCGGGCCTCGGGCATCGTGGGCACCACCGGGCTGGAATTCCTCATCGACCGCCGGGGCCACATCCACGGTGTCGAGGTGGTGCGGCCCAGCGGCCACGAGCAGCTCGATCAGCTCGCCGCGGTGGCCATCCCCGGCCGGCTGCGCGGCTTCCGGGCCTTGCTGCCCAGGGCTGATCGCTACGAGTTCCCCCACCAAGGCCTGCGCATCCGCTACCAGTTCGCCTACACCGACAGCCCCGTGGCCGGGGTGTTGTAGCGGCTGTGGCGGCCGTCACTTGCTCCGGTGCCCGCGCTGTTTCTGGCGGCGCTCGGCGTCGCGGCGCCAGGGAGGGTCGCTCTCGTGGCCCTGGGCGTACCACCAGGGGTCCATCAGGACGCCCGGTGGACGCGGCCTGTCGGGAGGCGCCAGCCACGCGCTCCGGTCGTCGGTGATCAGCCGCACCCCGTCGCACAGCGTGTCGCTGGAGCCCGCCGCGGCTCCGATGCGATCCGCCCGCAGCGCTCCCACCGGCGCCTCGTGGGCGCCCACGAGCCCGCTGAGGCCGTCGTCGTAGTAGGTGAAGATGGACCAGGGAAAGCTGTCGAAGAGGGTGCACAGGAACGAGGCCAGCGTGTCTGCGTCGGGCAGGGCCGAGGGCATCAGCTTCACGAAGAGCAGGCCTCCAGGGGCCAGCCTGGCGCGGGCCTCGCCGAAGAAGTCCGCGCTGTAGAAGGCCGGCGTGGCCTCGGGACCGTAGGCGTCCACCACGATCAAGTCCCAGGTCTCCCGGCGCGTCCGCAACAGGTGCCGGCCGTCCCCTGTCACCAGCTCCAGGCGAGGATCCTCCAGGATGTGCCCGGTACCAAACCAGGACAGCAGCTCGGGCTGCCGCTCGTCCAGCTCCACCACCAGCAGCTCCTCCACGCCGTCCAGGTCGAGAAAGGTGCGGGCGGTCTCGCCGGTGCCGAGCCCGATGGCCAGCACCCTGCGGGGACGCGGGTGGAGAGCGGTGGGCACCAGCGCCCTGCGGGCGTGGTCGTTGACCTCCCCGCCGCGGCCATCCCGGATGCGATGGCCCCCGGAGATCAGGGTGCGATCGCCGCGCCGGTCTTGAACCACGAGGGTGGTGGCCTCGCGCCCCTCGAGGGCCGCCACCACCTGCTCCACGCCCGTGGCGAGACGCTGCCCGGCCACCGGCGGCACGAAGATCAGAGCCAGCGCCAGCGCCGCGATGGCAGCCGCCGCCAGCAGGGCCCCCGCCAGGCGTGCGCCGTCGCGCAGCAGGCCGATGAGCGCCGTGAGCAGCACGAGCCCCACCATCAGCACCGCCCAGCGCTGGGCTCCCAGCTGCGGAATGGCCAGGAACCCCGACAGCAGCGAGCCCAACACCGCTCCGGCGGTGTTCACCGCGTACAGCCTGCCCACGGCTCTGGCGTCACCACCCCAGGCCAGCAGCTCGTTGGACAGCAGCGGGAAGGTGGCCCCCAGGAACAGGGCGGGCACCAGGGGCAGGCTGGCCTCCACCAGGGGCACGAGCTCTGCCCCCAGGTATAGAGCCCGCACCGGCTCCAGAGTGGCCAGCGCCGTGGCGGCCAGCCCCAGCTGCAGCAGGGCGAGCATGCGCCCCGCCCGCATGCTGCTGCTGCGACCCAGCACCCCCCCCAGGCCGATGCCCAAGAGCACCGCCGCGAGCACGCAGGCGAAGGCCTGCTCGCCGGGCCCCAGAATCCTGGCCAGCACGGGCGCGGACAGGCGGCTCCAGCTCACCTCCAGCGCCAGGCCGGTGAAGCCCGTGAGCGCAGCGAGAGCCCACAGGCTCCCGGGCACGGTGGCCTCGGCGCGGTCGGGACGGCCGTGCGGCTGCGGAGCGCTGCCGTCAGCCTGCTCGCTGCGGTCCAGCCACCAGGCCGCGAGCCCCACGGCGAGCCCCAGCCCGCCCAGCAGCAGGCTGCCCCGACGCAGGCCCAGCGCGAAGGGCAGCCAGAGGCCGGCCAGGAGGGAGCCCAGGGCAGCGCCCAGGGCGTTCAGGCCGTAGGCCAGGCCTACCCGCGCGGGGTCGTCGCGGGCGCGCAGCGCCGCCACCACGGCCGGGAATGTGGCTCCCAGCCCGGCGGCGGGTATTCCCACCAGCAGGCTGGCCACCGAGAGGCGCAGCAGGCTGGCCAGCCAGCCCTCGCCGGTGCTGGCCAGCATCGCCACCAGCGGCTCCGCCAGCAGCAGCAGGAGCCAGGGCAGAGCCGCTCCCCAGATACCCACCGCCAGCTCCAGCCGCGCGTAGCTGCCCAGCCCGCCCCAGCGGCGCAGCAGCCGCGGCGCGAGCACGGCTCCCACGGCCAGGCCGGCCATGAAGCTGGCGGTGACCGCCGCGATGGCCTCCAGGCCTACGCCGAAGATGGGGGTGAAGGCCCGCACCCACAGCACCTGCCAGGCCAGCCCCACCCCACCCGAGACTCCATAGAGCAGCAGGATCAGGCCGCGTCCGCGCCGGGTCAAGCCCCCTCCTCTCGCGGCGCGCAGGCCCTCTCGTGACGCCGCAGAGCAGCCTGCAGGGCGTGTCCGTCCAGGGACACCCCCTGCTCGCGCCAGAGCTGGTCGAGCACCAGGCGCGGGCCCTCCAGGTGGGCCTCGATGCGCCCCACGAGAGCGCCACGATGCAGCAATGGGCAGACATACCAACCCCAGCGGCGCTTGCTGGCGGGCTTGTAGACCTCCCACACGTAGTCGAAGTCGAAGGCCTGCCGCACCAGGGCGCGATCCCAGATGAGCGGGTCCAGCGGACCGAGGATGCGCAGGCGCCCGTCGTCTTCGGGAAAGCTCCTGTCCAGCAGATCTGCGGGCGCCAGGTAGCGACGGCGCGAGCCCGTCACGCTCACGAGCCGGAGCAGGCCCTCGTCCACCAGCCGCTGTGGCAGCCCTGAGCGCCGCGCAGCGGAGAGCATGGACCAGGTGGGGCCGCCCGCCAGGGAGAGCAGCCCCGCCGCCTCCACACGCTCCAGCAGCGCCCAGCGCTCGAAGGACCCGGCCGGCGTGCCGGAGGCGTGCTCGGGCAGGGCACGTTCGGGCAGATCGTAGAGCTTGTCGCGACCACGCCGCCCGCAGACCACCACCTGGCAGCGGGTCCAGAGCACCTCCAGGGCCATGGTGCCCGCCCGCGCCGTACCCTTCCACCCCGACCAGTCCATGGCCTCCACGCGGCCATGCTCCCCCAGCTCCGCCGCGCTGAGCGGACCTCGCTCCGCCACCTCGGCCAGAACATCGTCGATGAGCCCGGAGGGGAGCCGCTGCAGGCGCTCGCTCAGCCGCCACCAGGGCGTCTCGGCGGCCTGCTCCCGATAGTAGGGAAAGGCGCTGGCGGGCAGCAGGCAGCGCTCCTTGGCGAAGTGCTCGAAGGCGTGTCCCGGGAGCAGGTGTCGATGGAACTCTCCCCGCCCCAGACCGTCCAGGCGCGCCAGCGCCACCAGGTCGGCGTTGGTGCCGATGCGATCCAGGGGGTCGAGCTGGATGCAGCGGCGAGCCCGCAGCAGGGCCCTGGCGCCCTCGGGCGCCGGCGGATGGATCAGGGCGCGCAGCCCCGCCTGGCCAACCAGGAAGTCGCGAACCCTCTCGGGCTCCAGCACCAGCACGTCGCCGCTCAAGACCTGGTGCCATAATCGACTGGACCCGTCCTCCCCACGAGGACTCCTGGAGGTCTCCCCATGCCCACGACGCGAAGACGGCTCCCGCGGCTCGCGGGTGTCGCCCTGCTGCTGGGCCTGGGTCCCTGGTGGATCCTGGCCTGGGGCCTGGATCGTGCTGGCCGGCAGACCCTCCCCGAGGGCAGCTGGGACGCCATCGTGGTGGCGGGTTGCAGGGTGGAAGCCCCCGGTGTGCCATCCCCTGCCCTGCGGCGCCGCACCGAGAAGGCCGTGGAGCTCTATCGACGCGGCGCGGCACCGGTGCTGCTGTTCACCGGCGGCCTGGGTCGCTTCCCGCCCACCGAGGCCCAGGCCGCGGCGGCACACGCCCTCGAGCTGGGGGTCCCCCCTGACGCCATCCTGCTGGAGGATCGCTCCACCTCCACCGAGGAGAACGCGCGCTTCGCCGCAGAAGATCACGGCTACCGTCGCATCCTCCTGGTCACCGATTCCTACCACGTCTTCCGGGCCAGCCGGGTGTTCGCCCGCTACTTCGACGAGGTGGAGGGCGCGGGCTCACTGGCCCCGGCCTGGCCCCGCGTCCGCGGCTCCCTGCGGGAGGTGCTGGCGGTGGGCTGGTATGGCCTGCGGGGGAGGATCTGAGCGCGTCATCATGGACGGGTTCCTGGGCCATGCGCCTGCGTAGCCGTCGCCTGGGGGGCGCGCCGCCATCTTGACTCACTCTGCCAGCCCTTCAGGCCGGCATACCCATCCGGGAGATATCCTGAGCACCGGACATCAACGCCGGAAGCGCCCGCAAGCTGGCAGGCCAGCAGGTCGCCCCCGAGGCCTTGCTCGCGACGCGCATGCGTCTCCGCCTCTAAGAAGCGGTGACGCGATCGTCGGGGCGGGGTCGCTCCGCGCGATTCTCCCGGGAGTGGGCTCACCCTCCGCCGAATGGCGCGCCTCTTGGGCTCTCTGGTGCCCGCCCGGTGCAGTCGCCCTGCTGACGAGGGAGATCTACCAGGTGCCTCTGGAGCCTGGACGGCGCGGACCCTGCGAACGCAAGGGGCCGCGAGCCCGTGGCCGCCACTGATCGTCGGGGCTCGGGACCAGGCCCCCTGTGCAGAGAACCCGCTATTCCCGAATCTAGAATGCCGCTTCTGTGCCCACGCCGGCCAAGCCGTCGGAGCTCAAGTTGGCGGGGTTGAAGTCGATGGGCTCCGAGCCCACCCACAGGTAGTCGAAGGACGCCCCGGGGCTGCCCGACTGGGCGAAGGTGGACAGGCCCGCTCCGGCCAGGTCGAGGCTGCTCGACACCGAGGCCTGGACCGCCCCGTTGGCGTAGTGGAACAGCGAGCTGCCATCGAAGTACACGCCCGCCCTCACCAGGCTGCTGGTGGAGGCGACGTCACCCAGCTCCAACAGGTAGCTGCCCTGGTAGTGGGAGCTGGGCTCGCTGCTGTGCTCGACGATGACCTCCTGGGCGCCGGCATGGGCCACGCCGTCGTAGTCGTCGGTGACGATGGCGCTGACGTAGCTGCCCGAGCTGTCACGCAGCATGGCGCCACAGGCGTCGTTGTCGTAGCCCACCGCGTAGATCTCCACGTAGATGGGCACGTCCAGCTCCACGACGCCGTCCTGGAGCTGCAGCCAGTAGTCCATGTTGGTGCTGTCGGTGTCCAGGGTGCCCGCGGAGGTGCTCCAGGTGAACGAGGGGGTGCCCCAGGCGCTGTTGTAGAGGGTGTCGTACAGGGCGCTGCTGGAGCTGTCGAAGCTGTCGTAGTGCCAGGCGATGGACCTGCGCTCTGTGTCCGCGTTGCCGTAGCTGAGCGTGAACGCGGTGGTGGTGGAGGCCGGAAGCTCGGGCACCGTGACCCACACCGAGGTGCTCGTGGAGTCCAGGGTGAGGGTCTCGATCCAGTAGACCATCAGCGGGCCGTCGTGGGTGAAGAAGCGCAGGTCGGCGCCGTCCTCCTGCAGCTTGCCCGCCGCGATGAGGGCGGCGGTGTCGAGAACCACCTCCACCTGCTCGTCGGACAGGTCGCCGGAGGTGGTGTTCTCGATCTCCAGCTCCACCCGCCAGGCCCAGCCACCGCCCACCGTGCCGAAGTCGCAGTACTCCTCGTATGTGCTGCCGGAGCTGTCCTCCAACCAGAACCAGTCGGAGTCCGTGGGAGCGCCGTCCTCGAGCACCTCCAGGCAGCTCTCTGCGGCGCAGGTGACGCTGCTGCCCATCACGCCGTCGTCGGCGTCGCCGTCGCAGTCGTCGTCGCGGCCGTTGCAGGTCTCGGTGCCAGCGGGGTTCACCACAGCCAGGGTGTCATCGCAGTCGGTGTCATCGGCCACATAGCCGGAGGGCGCGTCGCAGGCGTCAGCGGTGGTGGAGGCATCCCCGTAGCCGTCGCTGTCCGCGTCGGCGTACCAGGTGGTGACGTCCAGAGCGTCGTCCTCGTCAACCGTACCGTCGCAGTCGTCGTCCTCGCCGTCACAGTACTCGTCGGCGCCGGGCCAGGTGTCGGCATCCAGGTCATCGCAGTCGCTGCCGTCGGCCACGTAGCCGCTGGGCTGGTCGCAGGCGGTGGTGGTGTAGGTGCCGCTACCGTAGCCGTCGCCGTCCGCGTCGATGTACCAGGTCGGGGCGTCTACGGCTGAATCCTCGTCTACGCTGCCGTCGCAGTCGTTGTCGGCACCGTCGCAGCTCTCATCGGCGCCGGGATTGATGCCCGCATCCGTGTCGTCGCAGTCACTGTCGTCCGAGACGTAGCCCGTGGGCGCGGAGCAGGCCTCTGAGGTGCTCGCGGCGTCGCCATAGCCATCTCCGTCAGCGTCTGCGTACCAGGTGGAGGGATCGGTGGCGTCGCTCTCGTCCACGCTGCCGTCGCAGTCGTTGTCAGCGCCATCACAGATCTCGGTGCCCCCGGGGTAGCTGCTGGCGTCGCCGTCGTCGCAGTCGGTGG
>CAZEJJ010000102.1:0-10420 GCA_964512185.1 uncultured Enterobacterales bacterium
GTGCGCGGCCATTACTTAGTTGTACTTGTGCTGCTTGTTGTTGTCCGCGGGGCTGGCCGTCGACTACTGGACTGGCGACAGCTCCGGCGACGCCGCCGGCTCGGCGCTCGCCGGCGGCGTCGATCTCACCGACGACGGCTACGACGACTTCATGGTGGGCGCACCGGGCACCAGCAACGGCGGCACCGCCTACGCCATGGCCGGGGGCTTCGTGGGCTACGACACCGGCTCCGATCTCGACACCGCCTCGGCTTCGGGGGGCATCAGCTGGTCCTCGGTCAACTCGGGTGCCGAGCTGGGCGCCCACCTGGCCATGTTCGATGATCTGGATGGCGACGGGGTCGGTGATTTCGCCCTGGGCGCCCCAGGGGCCGATGGCGAAGGCACAGGCTCGGGTCTGATCGTCACCTGGGCCTCCGCCGACTCCAACTACTACTACGTCACCTCCAACGCCTACGAGGCCGCCCTCGGACCAGTGGCCTCTGGCGGCGATACCGATGGAGACGGCCTGAGCGACATGCTGCTCGGCGCCTCCCGGTACTCCAACGGCCAGTGGCAGCAGGGCTTCGCCGAGCTGCTGCACGGAGACAGCAGCGAGCTGGTGGTGTTGGCGGCCATGTGGGAAGGTGAGTCGGCGGGTGACCTGGTGGGCTCCAACCTGGCCTCCGCCGGAGACATCGACGGCGATGGCCTGCAGGACTCCCTGATCGCGGGCGAGGGCTACTCGGCGGGCAGCGACAACGGCGCCATCTGGATCTTCATGGGCTCGCGTTTCTGGCCCGAGGACGTGCTGCCGCTGTCGGACGCCAACCACCTGCTGGTGGGCGAAGCGGGTGGCGACCTGGCGGGCGCCGCCATGGCCGGCGGTGGCGACGTGGACAGCGACGGCTACGGCGACTTCCTGGTGGGCGCTCCCAAGCAGGACAGCGCCGACGTGGACGCCGGCTCTGTCTACCTGTGGATGGGCGGATCCGGCTGGGGCAGCGACAGCAGCAGCACCCTGATGTCCGCCGCGGATGCCGACTTCAGCGGCACGCTCTCCGGCGAGGAGGCCGGCAGCTCGGTGGCCCTGCTGGAGGACTTCGACAGCGACGGTTTCGCCGATCTGGCTGCGGGCGCGCCCGACAACCGGGTCAACGGCATCGATGCGGGCAAGGCCTACCTGCTCTTCGGCGGTCCCGGCCGCTGGCTGGGCTCCCACTCCCTGTCCGAGGCGGACGTGAGCTGGTTGGGCGAAGCCGCCTACGATGGACTGGGCACGGCGGTCTCCACCGCCGGCGACGTGGACGCCGATGGCGCCACCGACCTGGTGCTGGGCGCTCCGGGCAACGACGACAACGGCTCGGGGGCCGGCAAGGTCTACTTGATCCTGGGCTGGGGTCCGTAGCCACCTCCACCTGGGGTCTCGATGCGCAGCGCATCCCCGGCCCGCACCTCCACGCTGAAGCGGCCCGGGAGAGCGTGCTCCGCGCCATCGGCGCTGATCAGAGTGTTGCCTCCCGCCATGCCTGGCTCGCCGCCTCGCAGCCCGAAGGGCCGGCTGCTGCGTCGCTCGGTGATCATGGTGAGCTGCAGTGGCTCCAGGAACTCCAGCTCGCGCACGGCGCCATCGCCACCGCGCCAGCGCCCCGCCCCACCCGATCCCCGCCGGATGGCGAAGCGCCGCAGCAGCACCGGGTAGCGGCGCTCCAGCACCTCCGGATCGGTGATGCGGGTGTTGGTCATGTGGCTGTGCACCGCGTGCTCGCCGTGGAAGCCTCGCCCGGCGCCGGTGCCTCCGCAGATGGTCTCGTAGTAGCCCCAGTCAGCGGCGCCGAAGAGCAGGTTGTTCATGGTGCCCTGGCCGGCGGACAGTGCCCCGAGGGCCGCCAGCAGGACCTCCACCACCCGCATGGAGGTCTCCACGTTTCCGGCGGCCACGGCGGCTGGCGGTCGAGGATCGAGCAGGCAGCCGGGGGGAACGCGGATGCTGATGGGCTCCAGGCAGCCGTCGTTGAGGGGCACGCTCTCGTGCACCAGGGTGTGAAACGCGTAGAGCACCGCGGCGGTGGTCACCGCGGCCGGTGCGTTGAGGTT
The DNA here is from genome assembly GCA_964512185.1 of uncultured Enterobacterales bacterium. Classification (GTDB taxonomy): domain Bacteria; phylum Myxococcota_A; class UBA796; order UBA796; family JAFGLY01; genus CAZEJJ01. Next base: position 2,077 of record CAZEJJ010000102.1, read on the forward strand.
GCCCGGGAGCTGGGGCGAGGTGCCGCTGAAGTCCACCGCGCAGTGCTCGCCCTGTACGGTCACCCTGCAGGCGATGCGGGCGCCGCTGTCCAGGCGATCGGCGTAGCTGTGCTCTCCATCGGGAAGGCGCGCCAGCAGGCGCCGCATGGCCGCCGCGGCGTTGTCGCGCACGTGGTCCATGTAGGCGCGCACGGTGGAGCTGCCGTAGTGCTCGCAGAGCTCGGTGAGCAGGCGCGCCCCGCTGTGGTTGGCTGCCACCTGTGCCCGCAGGTCCGACAGTCGCTCGGGCAGGTTGCGCGCCGGCCAGGGGCCCGAGCTGAGCGCGGCCCGCACCTGGGCCTCCTGGAAGCGGCCCGCGGACACCAGGCGCAGGCAGTGCAGCACCACCCCCTCTTCGTGGAGCGTGCGCGCGTCGGGGGGCATGGAGCCCGGTGAGCGTCCGCCGATGTCGGCGTGGTGGCCGCGGCTGGCCACGAAGAACTCCAGCTGCTCCTCGATGAAGACCGGGCTGACCACCGTGACATCGGGCAGGTGGGAGCCCCCGTGGTAGGGGTCGTTGCTGGCGTAGACATCCCCCCGTGACAGCGCTCCGCCGCTGCCCTCGATGATGGCGCGCACGCTGGCCCCCATGGCCCCCAGGTGCACCGGGATGTGCTGTGCGTTGGCCACAAGGCGGCCCTGCCCGTCGAAGACCGCGCAGGAGAAGTCCAGGCGTTCCTTGATGTTCACCGAGTGGGCCACGCGCTCCAGGGTGGCCCCCATGCGGTCGGCGATGGAGCCGAACAGGTTGTTGAAGACCTCCAGCAGCACGGGATCGCAGGCGGTGCCGACCCGCTCGCGGCGGGGTCCGCTCGCCCTGGCGCGCAGGTGCAGCTGACCCCAGCCGTCCACCTCGGCGCTCCAGCCCGGGTCCACCACCACCGTGGAGATGGGCTCCACGAGCAGCGCCGGACCCAGGAGCTGGTGTCCCGGTCGCAGGGTGTCGCGCTGGTAGACGGGGGTGTCCAGCCTGGTCAGCTGCCTCCGTCCATCGTCACCCAGCCCCTCGAAGTGCACCCAGCGGGTGGCGATGGCCTGCTCCGGGCCCAGCTGCCGGTGCTCCAGGGCCTGCGGTCGCTCCCGGGTTCTCTCCCCCAGACCCGCGGTCTCGAGCCGCAGGTTGACCACCTCCACCGGCTGATCCGGCTGCAGGTAGCCGTAGCGGGCTTGGTGGGCGGCCTCGAAGCGGCGCTGGAGCTCGGGCCCCAGGGGCAGGTCCAGGGTGGCGTCTACGCCCAGGTATCTCAGCTCCAGCGACGGGCGCTGGACGACGCGCTGGGCGTCGAAGCCGGCCGCGGCCATGCGCTGGGCGCCGGCCTGCTCGAGCCGCCGGATGCGCGGCTGCAACGCTCGCAACAGCGAGGGGCTCAGGATCTCCAGCACCGGCTCGACGGCGCTGTAGCTGGCCTCGGCGCGGCCGATGCCCCAGGCGGAGAGCACACCGGCGAGAGGAGGGATGAGCACGGTGCCGATGCCCAGGGCGGCGGCCAGGGCGCAGGCGTGCTGGGCGCCGGCGCCACCGAAGCAGACCAGGGCGTGCTCCGCGGGATCGTGGCCACGGGCCACGGAGATCTCCTGGATGGCGGTGACCATGTGCTCGTTGGCGATGCGCAGGCAGCCGGCGGCCACCTGCTCCACCGTGCGCCCGGAAGTGGCCAGGGCGGACAGGCGCTCGCGGGCGGCGTCGGGATCGAGGGGCTGGTCTCCGGTGGATCCGAAGCAGGTGGGGAACCAGCGGGGCTGGATGCGGCCCAGCACCAGGTTGGCGTCGGTGACCGTGGCCGGCCCTCCCTTGCGGTAGCAGGCGGGGCCGGGGTTGGCGCCGGCGCTGCGTGGGCCGACCTGGTAGCGCTGGCCATCGAAGGTCAGGATGGAGCCGCCACCCGCGGCCACGGTCTCCAGCTGCAGCATGGGCGCCTTGAGGCGCACGCCGGCGATGCGCTTCTCGTAGCAGCGCTCGAAGCGGCCCGCCCAGCGGCTCACGTCGGTGGAGGTGCCGCCCATGTCGAAGCCGATGACCTTGCTGCAGCCGGCTCGGCGCGCGATCTCCGCGCAGGCCACCACGCCCCCCGCAGGGCCCGAGAGCACCGCGTCCTTGCCCGTGAAGCGATCCGCGGGGGCCAGGCCGCCGCTGGAGCGGGCGAACCACAGGGGCGTGGCAGCGCCCAGGGCGGCGCGCACCCGGCCGACGTAGTCCTGGATGATGGGGCTCAGGCTGGCGTCCGCTGCGGTGGTGTCGCCTCGGCCCACGGCCTTGATCTCGCGAGCTACCCGGTGGGAGAGGCTCACCTGGGTGAAGCCCGCCTCGCGGGCCAGCTCCCCCAGCCGCAGCTCGTGCTGGGGATAGGCGAAGCCGTGCAGCAGCAAGATGGCCACCGCCTGCAGGCCCCGATCCCGCAGGCGCCGCAGGGCGGCGCGGGCCTGTCGCTCGTCCAGGTGCAGGCGCACGGTCCCGTCGGCCATCATCCGCTCGTCCACCTCTTCCACCGCCGCCACCAGGGGCTCGGGTCGGCGCACCTCGAGGGCGAAGATGTCGGGGCGATCCTGGTTGGCGATGGCCAGCAGGTCGGCGAAGCCGCGGGTGATCAGCAGGCCGGTGGGGCGGCCCCTGCGCTCCAGCAGGGCATTGGTGGCCAGGGTGGTGCCCATCTTGACCTCGGCCAGGAGCTCGGCCGGGATGGGGGCTTCGGCGGCCAGGCCCAGCAGCAGCCGGATGGCGTGCAGGGGCGCGTCCGCGTAGCGCTCGGGATCTTCCGACAAGAGCTTGCGCAGGTGCAGCTCGCCGGATGGGTCGCGCGCGACCACGTCGGTGAAGGTGCCACCGCGGTCCACCCAGAATCGCCAGCCTTTTTCACTGCTGCCCATGGGTAGCAGCTAGCACGCCGTCGTGGAGAAAGGCGCTCGTTTCGGGGGAAACCGTGCAGCCCGGCGCAGATCGTGGAAAAATACGCCCCAGATTCCGCCCCTGCTGCGTTTCGTCTTCGGAACACAACATGCGAGGAGAATCCCATGCGCACCTTCCAGCTGATCGCCGCCTCTCTCACCCTGCTGTCCTTGTCGGCCTGCGAGCTCGAGCTCACCGTGCCCGACGTGGAGGGCACCATCACCCAGGAAGAGGGTGACGATGATGGCGATGACACGGATCCCGGCGAGGACGACGAGGAGCACGACGACGAGGACGACGAGGAGCACGACGACGAGGACGACGAGGAGCACGACGACGAGGACGACGAGGAGCACGACGACGAGCTCGACCAGTGGGAGGACGAGTGCGAGCAGCTGGCCGAGGAGGCCGAGTCCTGCTTCGAGGAGGCGGACGAGGACCCCCAGCTCTGGGAGGAGTGCGAGGAGCTGGAGAGCATGGCAGAGGAGTGCTTCGACGAGCTGGACGAGGCGGCCGGCGAAGCCTGGTACGAGGAGTGCGAGCAGCTGGCCGAGGAAGCCGAGCACTGCTGGGAGGAGCTGGGCGAGGACCACGAAGCCGCCGAGGAGTGCGAAGAGCTGGAGATGCTGGCCGAGGAGTGCTTCGACGAGCTGGACGAGGCCGAGGCGGAGAGCTGGTACGAGGAGTGCGAGCGGCTGGCTGAGGAAGCCGAGTTCTGCTTCGAGGAGTCCGACGGCGACCCCGAGATCATCGAGGAGTGCGAGGAGCTGGAGATGCTGGCCGGGCAGTGCTTCGAGGAGCTGGAAGCTGCCGAGGAGCTCGATGAGGGGCTGGAGGCCTGGTACGAGGAGTGCGAGGTCCTCGAAGAGGAAGCCGAGCTGTGCTTCGAGGAGGCCGAAGAGGACCCCGAGCTGGCGGAGCTCTGCGAGGAGCTGGTGGAGGGCGTCATGGAGTGCTGGGAGACCCTGGAGGAGTACGAAGGCGAGCTCTGGTACGAGGAGTGCGAGGGCCTGCTGGCCGAGGCAGAGGACTGCTGGCACGAGGCCGAGCACGAGCCCGAGCTCGAGGAGCTCTGCGAGGAGCTCGAGAGCGACGCCATGGAGTGCTTCGAGGAGCTGGAAGCCGAATGAACCTGCGCGGCCCCTTGCCCCTGCTGCTGTCGTCGCTGGCCCTCTCGGCCTGCGGCGACTCGCTCGTGGGCGGGCCGATGCTGGAGGAGCTCCTGGGCATCGAGGAGGTCCCCCAGGAGGTCGCCTGGGAGCTGCGCTGGTATCGTGGCCCCGGGCAGCCCCTGTTGCTGGAGTGCGATCTGCGCCCCCCCTGGACCGGAATCCACCAGCTTGAACAGGTGGTGTTCGGTGAAGTGGAGGTTCCCCCTCCCGAGGTGCTCGAGGTGCCCGAGCCCGGGATGATCATGGAGGGTGAGGGCTTCAGCTGGGCGCTGGCCTTGTTGGTGTTGGTGGACGCCCACGTGTACTGGGAGGCCGATCCCGAGGGTCAGCGGAGTGACCTGCAAGAGGAGCGCGGGATCTGGGGCGTGGTGCCCGAGTACGTCCTGGTCTTCGCCGAGGGCGATATGGACGCGGCGCGCCACGAGCTGCTGGTGGAGCCCCAGGAAGATGTGGGGCAGATCGCGGAGGGGATGCAGTTCATGAGCTTCCTGCCCGAGGTGCTGCTGGGGACCGAGTCCCTGAGCGGCTCTCTCATCCCCGTCGAGCACGAAGAGGCCGAGCACCTGTGGGAGCCGGGCCCGCTGGTCTTGCACCTGGAGTACCTCGAGGAGCACATCCACGAGGTCTTCGAGGGCGAGCCCCTGGGGGGCGCCGAGCGCCAGCCCTGTGATGACGGGGGCCGGTGATGGCCCTGTCCCGCGCCGAGTTCCAGGAGCTCTACCGCCGCTTTGGCCCGGCGGTGCGGGCCCGCTGTCGCGCCACCTGCGGCAACGACGCCGACGCCGACGAGGCCCTGCAGGAGGCCTTCGTGCGCGCCTGGAGGGCACGCAAGCGCTTCGATGGACGCCACCCCCTGGCCTGGCTGCAGACCATCGGGCGCCGCGCCGCCATCGACATCATCCGCCGTCGCCGGCCATGGACCCACGACCCCAGCCGCTGGCTGGACCAGCCAGATCCGGGCAACCGTGAGCCGGTGGACCTCATCCAGGCCGCCCGCCTGTTGGACGAATTCAAGCCTGAAGACGCAGCCATGCTGCGCCTGCGGCACGCCGAAGGCTGGCGCATCCACGAGATCGCCGAGCACTTCGACAGCTCATCGCGCACGGTGCGTCGCCGCCTGGAGCGGCTGGAAGCGCGCGCCCGTGCCCTGCTCACCCATCGCGGGGAGGTCTGTCATGCGAGCTGAGCACAACCCCGACCTGGTCTCTCGCCTGGACCTGGAGCGCTGGGCTCTGGGTGCGCTGGACCCCGAGCGAGCCGCGGCCCTGGAGGTCCGCCGCCAGAGCGACGCGGAGCTGAGCGCTCGCATGGAGCGCGTGCGCGCTGAGATCAGCGCTGCCGGCTGCGATCTGCCGCCGCTGGAGCTGCCGGTGGACGAGCAGGAAGAGGTGTACGCTCCTGTCCGTGTCGCCCCCTGGTGGCGCTCGCTGCTCCGCCCTGGCGGGCTGGCGCTCGCCGCCGCCACCACCATCGCGGTGGTGGTGGTGGTGGCCCTGCCGCCCGATCCCCTCGGGACCCCCGAGCCCACCCCCGGCGGCCAGGAGATCTTCCGAGGCGCCCTGGATCTGGAGCTGCACCGGGTGCGCCTGGGCACGGCCTCGCCCCAGGGCTCCCTGGTCGCCGCTCGCGAGGGCGACCACCTGCAGTTCACCCTCACCAGCCCCGGCGCGGGCGTGCTGCAGGTCTACAACGTGCAGGACGACGGGCAGGTGCAGCAGTACCTGGCCCCGCGCAACGTCGGCGCCAAGGAGCCTGTCACCGCGGCTGTGGTGCTGGACGCCTACGCTGGATCCGAGCGCATCTACTTCTTGCAGGCCGAGCAGCCCATCCAGCTCGAGCGGGTGCAGGCCGCTCTGCAGCGCAGCTTCCAGGTCCCGCTGGCGGAGCTGGACGAGCTGCCCGGGCTGGGCTCCGGCGTGACCCAGCGCTCGGTGCTGGTCATCAAGGAGGCCAGCCCGTGAGCTGGCGCTACACCCTGTGCCTGGTGGCCTGCTGCTGGTGTCTGGCGTCGCTGTGCGCGCCTGCCTCGGCGCTGGCCGAGACGGTGCGCCTGGGCCTGTTCGTGGGCAACAACATCGGCTTCGGCGAGGACGAGCGCCTGGTCTACGCCGAGGACGAAGCCCACGACCTGGCCAGGGTCTTCCAGGAGATGGGCGACCTGTCCAAAGACCGCACCGTGGTGCTGCAGGGCATCACAGCCCCCCAGCTGCGCCAGGCCATGCACCAGGTTGAAGCCCAGGTGCGCGAGGCGGCCGCCCGCGGCGACGAGGCCATGCTCATCTTCTACTACACGGGCCACGCCAGCCACGAGGGCCTGCACCTGTCAGGCACGCTGCTGCCCATGGACGTGCTCCGGCGCTGGCTGGAGAGCTCGGCCGCCCGCGTGCGGCTGGCCTTCGTGGACGCCTGTGAGAGCGGCAGCCTGGCGCGCACGCGGGGTGGATCGCCGGTGGAGTCCATCGAGATCACCGTGGATGACGAGCTGACCATGGCTGGCCTGGCCGTGGTCACCTCCACCGGCCCCCTGTCCGTGGCCCGCGAGTCCGAGAGCTTCGGGGGCGGCGTGTTCTCCCGCGCCCTGGTCACGGGTCTGCGGGGCAGCGCTGATGGCGACGGCGACGGGGTGGTCACCCTGGAAGAAGCCTACGATCACGCCTTCGCCGAGACGGTCATCGGCACCGCCAGCAGCTCCGCAGCCATCCAGCGTCCCGAGTACCGCTATGAGCTGGAGGGCGTGGGCCGCGTGGTGCTCACCCGCATCCCCGATCGGGCCGCCGGCCTGATCCTCCCCGAGGAGCTCGAAGGGGTCTACAGCGTGGTCTCCGTGGGCAGCGGGCAGGTGGTGGCGCGGGTGGACAAGCAGCCGGGCGAGGTGCGGCGCCTGGCCCTGCCCACCGGTCGCTACCTGGTGCGCAAGGTGCGCCGGGAGGACGTGCTGCTGGCGGAGCTGGACCTGGTGTGGGGCGGTGATCGCTGGATCGACGACACGCAGATGTCCAGTGTCGCGCTGGGCGATCCCATGGCGCGTGGAGGCTGGTCCCCGCGTCCCCTGCGGCTCACCGGGCGCTTCACCGCGGCCACGCCGTTCATCCCGGAGAACCCCTGGACCATCGGTGGTGAAGGCGAGCTGCGCATCCGCCTGCGCCCCACCTTGGGCCTGGCCATCGTGGCCGGTCACGAGAGCGGCTCGCGCTATGAGTGGAGCGGCCAGCTGCGCAACCACACCAGCCGGCTGGGCCTGGGCCTGCTCTCTGAGCGCCACCTGCGGCGCTCCGACCTGACCTTCGGCGGAGGCCTGGAGGGCCTGCGCGTGGGCCAGGTGGTGAACTACCTGGAGTACGACGCAGAGGACGACGTGGAGCTGTGGGAAGAAGAGATCTACAGCGCCTGGCAGCTGGTGCCCGGGGCCTGGGCCAGCGCCGCGGTACACCTGCCCGTGGGCCCCACCGTGGGCCTGGAGCTGGGGCTGCGGGCCCACCTCTACCACGCCGAGGTCAACGATCAGCCGGGCTTCTACGCTGAGGGCCAGGGCTTCGCGGGCCTGTCTTGGAGCCTGGGCGGCCGCAAGGTGGCGCGCGCTTCGCGCAGGAAAGACGGAGCTACATGATGGAGCGAGGGTCGACGTCCAGGGTGACGCGCACCCCTTTGCGCTGACGCAGGCTGCCGCGCAGATCGCCGGCGCGCGCGTCGAGCCAGCGACGGAAGGGGCCCAGCTGCCAGCCGCGCAGCACCAGCTGGTAGCGCCAGCGCCCCACCAGGCGGGCCAGGGGGGCCGGGGAGGGGCCCATGATGTCCAGCACCTTGTCCAGCGGCAGCTCTCGCCGCAGCTGTCGTGCGATGGCGGCGGCGGCGTTCAGGGCGGCCACACGGTCGGGGCTCTCGACCCGCAGCAGCACCAGCCGGGTGAAGGGCGGGTAGCCCAGGATGCGGCGCAGGCGTGACTCCTGGGCCATGAAGGCCTGGGGATCGTCGAGGGTGCCGAAGACGAAGTGATCCGGGTGATGGGTCTGCAGGATCACCCGCCCGGGTTGGTCTCCGCGGCCCGCCCGCCCCGCGAGCTGGGTGACCAGCGCCCAGCAGCGCTCGGCGGACCGGAAGTCCGGCAGGGTGAGCACCATGTCGATGTTCACCGCCGCCGCCAGCTTCACGTCGGGGAAGTGGGGGGGGGGGGGGGCGCCCCGGGGGGGCCCCCCCCCCCCCGGCGGGGCCGGGCGGGGGGGGGGGGGGGCGGTGGTGGGAAGCGGTGCGC
>CAZEJJ010000102.1:10430-27433 GCA_964512185.1 uncultured Enterobacterales bacterium
CCGCCTGGTTCAGGTGGGGTATGTGGTGGCCTTTGGCCACGACCTGGGTGCCCACCAGCAGCCGGGTCTCGCCGGTGCGGAAGGCTTCGAGGATGCGGTGGTGGGCGCCGCGGGAGGCGGTGGTGTCGGCGTCCATGCGGCCCACCGGCACCCAGGGAAAGAGCCGATTGAGCACCTCTTCGAGCTGTTCAGCGCCTTGCCCGATCTCTTCGACCTGGCCTTCGCACTTGGGGCAGTCGGGTGAATAGGGGCGCTTGAGACCGCAGTAGTGGCAGGTGAGCTGGCCCAGGCGCTTGTGCAGCACCAGGGAGATGTCGCAGCTGGGGCAGGTGTAGCGGCCGCCGCAGTCGGGGCACTGCACCACCGTGGCGTAGCCGCGGCGGTTGTGAAGGAGGATGGCCTTGCCTCCGCTGGAGAGCACCTGTTCCAGGGCCTGCACCAGGCGCGGAGACAGCAATGGCACCTTGCCGTCGGGGCTGCGGGCCACCTGGTTGAGATCCACCAGCTCCACCTGGGGCAGGGGGCGCGGGGTGACCCGTTCGGTGATCTGCAGCAGCTGGTAGCGGCCGTCCAGGGCGTTCTGCAGGGTCTCGGTGCTGGGGGTGGCCGAGCCCAGCACCACCGGGCAGCCGGCCATGTGGCCCCGCACCACCGCGAGATCCCGGGCGTGGTAGCGCACCCCGTCGTCCTGCTTGTAGGAGTCGTCGTGCTCTTCGTCCACCACCACCAGGCCGAGGTTCTGGAAGGGGGCGAAGAGGGCGGAGCGAGCCCCCACGGCCACGTTGGCGGTGCCGGAGCGGATCCGGCGCCAGCTGCGCAGCCGCTCCACTCCGGTGAGCCCCGAGTGCAGCACGGCCACGCCGTCGCCGAAGCGCGCCCGGAAGTGGCCCACCAGCTGGGGGGTGAGCCCGATCTCGGGCACCAGCACCAGCACCTGCTCGCCCTGCTGCAGCACCCGCGCCGCGGCCTGCAGGTAGACCTCGGTCTTGCCAGAGCCGGTGACCCCGTGCAGCAGCATGGCGCCGGGTTCTCCGGGGGCCAGCGCGTCGAGCACCGCCTGTTGGGCCGGCGTGGGGGCCAGGGGCTCGCTGGAGGCTCCTCCCAGCTCACCCACCTGTACCGGGTCGAGGCGCTCGCGCCGGCTGGTCTCGAGCACCCCCAGCTGTTCCAGACGCTTGATGGCGTTGCGGGCGTGGTCACCCTCCAGCTTGAGCAGGTCGGGCAGGTCCATGCTCCCGCCCCCTTCGGCCAGGCGCGCCACCACGCTGCGCTGGCGGGCTCCGGCCCGGGGGGCGTGCTGTGCCAGCTCGGTGGCCGGCACCGCGAGCCGCACCTGCAGCACCCGGTCGCGCGAGGTGCCCAGCTCGCGGTTGACGGCCCGCAGCAGGCCGTCGCGGCGCAGGCGATCGAGGCCCGCGCGCACCTGCTTGGGCTCGAGCTCCTGCTGCAAGCGCCGCTGGTAGGACAGGGCGGTGCTCCCCGGGCGCTGGATGACCTCGCGGAGCACGGCGGCCCGGGGCTCGGGGACCTTGTTGTCGGCCAGGGCATCGGCAGCGGCGGGCTCGGGCTCGAAGACCCTGCGCGTCTTGGCGCGCGCACCCGAGGGCAGGGCCGTGGCCAGCATCTCGCCCAGGGGGGCCAGGTAGTAGCGGGCGGCCCACTGCAGGAAGCGCAGCTGTTCTAGGCCGAAGACGGGACGCGCGTCGAGCAGGCGCTGCACGGGGCGCGCCTTGTGGGCGGGGATGTCGCTGTGCTGCAGGGGCTCGATGACCCAGCCGTTCACGGTGCGCGCGCCCAGGGGCACCAGCACGGCGTGGCCCGGGCGCAGGCCGCCCTCGAGGCGGGGGCCCTCGAGCACCGGAGTGACGGCGTAGGTGAGCAGCTCCGCCAGCGGGGCGGCCACGGCCACCTTGACGAAGCGGGCTGCGTCCATCTGCCTTGTCTATCCGCCGGGCGTCCCCGGTGGCGGACAGTCGCTGACCGCGGGATTCAGCCGCGCGCGGCTGCGAGGATCTCCCGCATGCGCGGAGCCAGCTCGGGGCGCTCCAGGGCCAGGTTCACCGTGGCCTCGAGCCAGCCCAGCACGTTGCCCGTGTCGAAGCGTCGGCCCTCGTACAGGCAGCCCCAGGCCTCGCCCCTGGCGGCCAGCACGGCCAGCGCGTCGGTGAGCTGGATCTCGCCCCCGGCGCCCGGCCTGGTCTGCGCCAGGATCTCGAAGATCCCAGCCGGCAGCACGTAGCGGCCCACGATGGACAGGTTGCTGGGTGCCAAGGCTGGATCGGGCTTCTCCACCATGCCCGTGACCTTCATGCGGCGGCCTTGGACGGTGCCGTCGCAGATGCCATAGAGGTAGGTCTGCTCGCGGGGCACCTCCAGCAGGGCCACCACGCAGCCCCCCGTCTCCTCCCAGACCTCGATGAGCTGGCCGATGCCCGGGTTGCCGGGGTTGTAGATGATGTCGTCTCCCAGCAGCACGGCGAAGGGCTCGTCGTCGCCCACGACGGCTCTGGCGGTGAGCACGGCGTGGCCCAGACCCAGGGCGTCGTTCTGGCGTACCGACACGAAGCGGGCCAGGCGGGCGGCGCGCCGCACCTCGGCCAGCAGATCAGACTTGTCGCGCTCTTCGAGGTAGCGCTCCAGATAGGGGTCTTTTGAGAAGTGATCCTCGATGGCTCCCTTGCCCTTGGAGACGATGAACACCATGTCTTCCAGACCGGCCTCCACCGCTTCCGCGATGACGTAGTCGAGGCAGGGGCGATCCACCAGCGGGAGCAGCTCCTTGGGGATGGCCTTGGAGGCGGGCAGGAAGCGAGTGCCGAGCCCGGCGAGGGGCAGGACGGCTTTGGTGACGCGCTGCGCGGCAGCCATGGAGGGACCTCCGGTGTTGGACGCACTGGCAGCACCCGCCGTAATGGGCGGCGCCCCCCTCGCGCAAGCGCCCGGATGGGCCGCGCTGCGGCGATGCGGAGCCCGGATCTAGAACTCTCTGGACCGGCGCTCCAGCTGCTCGGCTTCGGTCTTGCAGTCGATGCAGTGGGTGGCCACTGGCCTCGCCAGCAGGCGCCGCTCGCTGATCTCTTCGCCGCACACGACGCAGACGCCGTACTCGCTCTCGTCCAGCCGCTGCAGCGCCTGGCGGATCTTGTGGATCAGCGTGCGCTCGCGGTCGCGGATGCGAAGCTGGAAGTCTCGGTTGGACTCCATGGAGGCCAGATCGATGTCATCGGCCAGGCGCTCCTTGTCGTCGGTGAGGTCGCCGATGGTGGCGCCCGCATCTTCAAGGAGGGCCTGGAGCCGGTCCATGAGCAGCTTGCGGAAGAACTCTTGCTTCTTCTTTTCCATACAACATCTCCAGGAATTCGCGCCGGCTGCCGAGAGCGCGATGGAATAATGGGAATCGGTGCCCGGTTCGGAAAGCGCCCCATAGTAGTGGATTGTGCCATGCGCCGCAAGCGGCTCCAGCACCGGAATACAGGTTGTCCTGGGGTCTTCCCGTCAGCCAGCCTCGACCTTCGACCGCAGGTCCTCCCGGTGGCCGCGGCGCTCCTGGCCACTCTGCCCCTCGCGGGCACCGCCAGGGCGCAGGCGGTCGCCACCGATCCGGTGCTGCACGGCTCCGCCACCAGCCTGGGTCAGGCGGGCGCGATCGCCGGTTCTCCAGGAATTATCGACAACGTGCTGGTGGGGTCCGCCGTGCTCGCGCTGGAGCCCCGCTACGACGTGAGCGCCGACGGATGGATCGCCCCTGGCGGCTGGAAGGGCTTCAAGGTCGCGGCGGTGGACTCGCGCACCAGCAACCTCACTCTGGGCCTGGTCTACGGCCTGGCCCACACCGCCGATCTCACCATGGACGACAGCGAGCTGCCTGGCTGGCAGCTGCCCGACACCCCCAGCGAAAACGCCGCCACCACCCAGCACGTGGCTGGCGGGCTGGCCTACTCCCCCGATGCGCTGCGCCGCTATTCGTTCGGGCTGCACGGCGGCTACTGGTGGCGCAGCGCCGCGGTGGCGGGCGACGGCAGCGGGATCCGGGCCGGCGCCAGCGTGGCGGGGCGGCCCCACGACACCCTCTTCCTCTCCCTCGGTGGGACCTTCGCCTTCCTCGATGACGACGCCCGTGGGCTCGAGGCCGATCCCTGGCTGCAGGCGGGGTTGCGCTGGCAGGTGCACGAGCAGGTGGCGCTCATGAGCGACGGCACGCTGCCCCTGGATCCCCTGGACGGGCTCGACTTCGCCCTGGCCAGCGAGTGGGCCATCTCGGGGCTGGTGCCGCTCCGGCTGGGCTACGCGCGCACCGCGGGCCAGGTGAGCAACGCCCTGGCCGCCGGCCTGGGGATCGACAGCGAATATCTGCACATGTACTACGGAATCTGGGTCCACCTCGGCTCCGAGACGGCCCCCCCGGGGCACGCCTTGACGGTGGCAATGCAGTTCTAGCAGTGCGCGGGAAAGGGGCGGTGAGCTTGCCGCCGCGGGGAGAAGGATCCAGGATGATACTATTACATTTTCTGAAAATGTAATAGTATCATCCTGGATCCTGTGTTGGATCCTGTGTTGCCTGTGCTGTCGTAGCGAGCGCCCCGAGCATGAGGGCCAGGCGCTGCGGGATGGTGTGCTCGTTCAAGACGCGCTCGCGGCCGGCAGCGGCCATGGCGCGGGCCTGCTCGGGGTGCGCAAGGTAGTGCTGCACCTTGCGCCGCAGCTCGTCCTGGTCGCTCCAGGTGTCCAGCTCCCGGCCCGGCTCCAGCAGCTCGGTGAGCGCCTCGCTGTGCTCGGCCAGAACGAAGCCACCGCAGGCCAACACGTCGAAGATCCGCATGGTGACGATGTCGGGCTGGTAGAGCCGGTTCACGTCCACGTTGATGAGCGAGCCTGCGTAGATCCTGTTCAGCTCGGCCCCGTGGCCCGCCAGGCCCATGTAGGTGACGCCGGCCTCGGTGGTGAGCTTCCAGCCCTCGTCTCCCCAGGCCCGGATGCCCAGCGGGCCCAGGCCGGCCACCGTGTTGAGGCGCTTCTCGGCCGCGGCGATCTCGGCCGCCAGGATCGCGGGATCGGTGGCTCCCTGCTCCTCGGCTCGCTGGCGCCAGCCGGGGAAGAAGGCGTCCACGAGTTCGGGCACCAGGTTGCGGCTGAAGTCCAGGCGCTGGGCCTGCAGGACGCGGCGCAGTGCGTCCTGGGCCAGGCGGGGATCCTCGGCGCCGTGCCAGGCGGCGAAGGCCTGCAGGAAGCGCTGCCGGAAGGAGGGCACCTGCAGCACCATGGAGGTCCCCACGAAGCTGATAGGAGCCCGGTAGCGCTCGTCCACGGGCAGCTCGGGAGGCTCACGGCGTCGGGGATTGGCGGCCAGGGGCAGGTAGCTGACGCGCTGGAAGCCCGCGCTGCGGAGGGGCTCCAGGTTGGCCCTGCGGTAGGTGAAGAAGGCCACGTGTTCAGTGCTGCCTGTGGGTGCGACGCGGTCGGTGGCTGGATCCACCTCCCAGCACAACAGCGGGATGCCCGCCTGGGAGCAGGCTTCGCTGAGCCCGTGGGTGTAGTTGATGGCCGCGGCGAAGCGCGGGGCTACCCTGCGGGCGGCCAGCTGCAGCTCCTCCTGGGCGTGGCGCAGGATCTCCCAGGTGAGCACGCTGAAGCCCTGCCGTCGCAGGGCTGCGGCGAGATCCTCCACGAAGAGCTCGCCCGCGGCCAGCAGCGCGCGGGGCTGGGGGGCGCCAGCCTCCAGGAGCACGCGCTCGTTGCCGTAGACCCGGCCGAGCAGCGGGTGCTCCAGGACGGGGCCCTTCCACGGGATGAGATCCAGCAGATCGGAGGCCAGGGCCAGGCGCAGCTGACCGCTGCGCAGGGCGTGGGCCAGGTCGTGACCCGCCAGGCACAGGCGCAGCAGCCAGGGATCGCGCTCCCATGCCACCACGGTGGAGAACCGATCGTCGGCCAGCGCCGCGCGCAGCTGCTCTCCCAGCCCCAGGCCGAACAGCAGCAGCTGGGGGGCAGCGGGCAGCGCCTCCAGCTGGGTCTCGGCCAGCTCGGGCTTGCAGGTGAGGGGTACCCACTGCTGGCCCAGGCGGTAGGCGGCGGTGCTGCCCTGCTCGCCATCGGGCAGGCGCACGTGGTCGCTGCCCACCGGCAGGGCGATGCGCTGGGCCAGGTCGGGGTCGCGTTTGGCCAGCGCTGCCAGGTTGCGCTTCAGGGTCTGCATGTTCTTCAGTCCACCGGGATGCGCAGGATGGGGACGCGGCCCACCAGGGTGTCCAGCTCGAGGACCCAGGCCCCCACCTGTTCCATCTCGCGCAGCCTGGGCGCGTCCAGGGCCTTGAGGAAGGCAGCTCGTTGGGGGTCCTCGCTGGAGGGTAGCTCCAGCACGGCGTCGACCGCCCGGCCCAGCTGGGGCCAGCTGGAGGCAGCCATGGGCTGGTGCTCCACCAGCAGCTGGATCTGCGCGTCACCGCCGTGCTCATCCACGAAGAGGCGGCGCAGGCGCTGGGAGGCCTGCTCCAGGGAGAGATCCTGGTCAGGGTCGTGACGGATGACCAGGCAGACCTTGTCGTCCATCAGCAGGGGGGCCGCCAGATCGCCCAGCATGAGCCGCAGCTCCGCCTCGTCCTGCCACTGGGGCCAGGCCAGCAGGCGGAAGGGTCGCGTGGTCGCCAGTGGCCAGGGGAGCTGGGGGTGCTGCTGGGGTGCGTCCGCCGTCCAGGTGGGCAGCTGTTGGATCGAGAGGCCGAGCTCCTCGGCCAGGCCGCGGTGCCTGGCCTCTTGGGAGCCACCGACGGGAATCCAGGCGTCCACCGCCGCGAAGAGCCGCACCTCCGCGCTGGCGGGCAGGGGCACGTGGATGACCTCCACCCGGGCGGTGCCGTCGCCGCGTCGGGCACGGTTGAGCAGGCCGGCGGTGTCGCGCCGGAGCTGCTCCGGGGGCAGGCCATAGACCGGGTGGGAGCGCACCAGCAGGGTGGAAGGGTGGTCCTTGTCCGCCCGGGCCAGCCAGGCGGCGGCGGCGTCCATCCAGCGGCCGCGGTGCTCCCTGCTGGGTGCCAGGAGCACCCTCTGCCCCTGTCCTCGGCCCAGGGGCACGGGGGCGTGCCGTAGCATCTCCATGAACCCCTGCACACCGAGCTGCTCGAAGCCCTGGAGGTAGCCTTCCCACCACCAGGTCTGGTCCAGGTAGCGCAGCAGGCGACCGAGCTTTTCCACGATGGTGTCGGGATCGGGCCCGGAGCTCGGCTCGACGGCGGCCAGGAGGTCCAGGTGCAGGTCCGCCAGCTCCGCGGCGGCGGCGCGGGCCACGGAGGTGCGCTCGGCGTGCTTGTCGAGGCGGGCGCGGCAGCTGGTCAGGTCGTGGCTGACCGAGGCCAGCCAGCGGCTCAGCACCCCGGGGTGCTTGCGGTAGAGGTGCACATAGGCGCAGGCCCGGGCGCGCTGTTGTCGCTCCAGCGTGTCCAGGTCCAGGCGCGGCCGGTGCCAGGCTGCGGCGCCGGGTTCGTAGACCAGCCGCAGGCCCAGCTTCTCCAGGCGCAGGCCCAGGTCGGCGTCCGCGCAGGCCTCATGACCCAGGCTCGTGTCGAAGCCCTCGAGTCGCGCCATGGCTTCGGCGGGCAGGCTGAGGTTGCAGCTGTGCAGCAGGGCGCCAGGCTGGACCTGGTCGGCGGCGGGTGGTCTCCAGCCTGGGAGCAGATCGGTGCCGTCCAGGGCGCGGTGCAGCGCCAGGTCGAGGGCCGGGCCGGTGCGCTGGCTGGCGCCCATGACTGCCAGTCGCCTGGGACCCCGCGCGGCCTGCAGGTGGATGTGCCGCTCCACCATGCCCGGCTGTGCAACGTGATCGTCGTGCAGGAAGAGCAGGGAGCGGCCTCTGGCCCTCTTTGCGCCGGCGTTGCGAGCCAGTGGCAGGCCGGGCTCCGACGGTTGCACGGTGCTGAAGGGTACGGACCAGTCCAGGGCCTCGAGGTCGTGTGCCAGCTGGGAACAGCCCGGTGGCAGGGTGACGATGAGCTCGAAGGTCCCGGGCGGCAGGTCCTGGCGACAGAGGCCCTCCAGCGCGCCGTGCAGCGACTCCCGGTGCCCGTCGGTGGAGAGGATCACCGACAGCTGGGGGCGGGCGCCGGTGTACTGCAGGTGGGCGCTCGCCGAGAGGCGTGCGTCGAGCAGAGCGGCCTCGCGCGCCTGCTTGGAGCGATGGGCGTCGACGGTCACCAGTGGCTCGGGCAGGTGGTCCACCGCTCCCGTGCGGCGCAGGTGGTGGTAGAGGTCCAGCTCCACAGGGTGGAAGGCCGTGGTGGCCAGGTCCTCCGCCGCCTGGCGGGTGAGGGCCACCGTGGAAGCCCAGAACGCGGGCAGGCGTCGGGCGGTCGGATCGAGCGCCGCTGTGGCGGCGCCGTCTGCCCCGATGGTGGACAGGCCCGCGGTCACCAGGCTCTTGCCAGGGTTGTCATGCAGGAAGGCGGCCTGGCGGGTGAGGCGTTCTGGGGCGAGCCGGCAGGCCGGGTGCTGCCAGGCCACCAGCGGCGCCGAGGTGGCAGCCATCCCGGCTCGCAGGGCCTCGCCCCGGCTGGGGGAGGCGCAGCGCACGAGCGTGGCGCCTTCGGCGCACAGATCCGCTGCCCGGGTGCGATCCACGATGACCAGCTCCGCGTCGACCCCGGTCTGGGCGCGGAAGTCGTCGAGGACGGCGGGCAGCAGCGCCCGGTGTGGTTCGCCCACCAGCACCACCAGCGCGATCGGGGGCGCTCCGTCCGCCGTCGGAGTCCGCTCCTGGACCGCGTGCGGATCGCGGCTCATGAGCTCGACTCGGTGGGCCGGATGAAGGCCGAGCCCCCGCGGTAGTCCGCGGGATCGAAGCCCGCCTCGGCCACCTGCAGCCCGCGGGAGAAGGCGTGGGCGCCCAGCTGGCGTACCTGGTGTTCGAGGGTGTCAGCGTCGCCGCCGGCTGGTGAGCCCTCGCGCTCCCGCTCCTCGGCCTGCAGGAGCTGGTGGAGCAGCGCCTGGGCCTCCGGCTCCTCCTGGCGGAGCCGGTCCCGCAGGCTGTGCCAGAACGTGAGATCGAGGGATCGGGCCTCGTGCCCGGCCACCAGGGAGGGATCGCGATGCCTCGCTGCGACCTGCGCCGTGCTCCAGCCGAGCAGGTACTGCTGGGTGAGGAGCTGCCAGAGGTGGGAGGGTCGGTCGTGATGGCAGAGGATGCTGTCGTCGAGCAGCAGCTGCAGACCGAGGCGCTTCTGGAGCCGGTAGCCCAGCTCCAGCGCCTGGGTGGTGGCGAAGGGCAGGCTCTCGTCGAAGCCGTAGCAGGCCAGGAACGCCGAGCGTGGGAGGGAGATGTTCGCGCTGCCCAGGGCTGGGCCAGGGCGCTGGTCCTTTGGGCCCGACCCGCTCCCCGCCAGGGCCCTGGCCGGATGGGCCTGGAGGCGCTGGAAGCTCGTGCTGCACAGGTCGCGCGGCAGATCGTAGCGGCCGAGGACGGCGGTCGGCGTGCTGCAGGACTGCTGCCGCTCCAGGTGGAGGCGCAGGGTCTCGGGGCCGGGCCGGCTGTGCACCTCGAGCAGCAGCACCCAGCGCCCGCGTGCCAGAGCCACGCCCAGGTTGCGGGCAGCTCCCATACCACCCTGTGTGGGCAGGCGGTGGCGGGTCAGGGAGAGCTGCGGTGGAGCGGGAGGCTCGGGCGTCGCCTCTGGCGTGCGGCCCTGGAGCAGGAGCACCTCGAACTCTGAGGGCGGCAGGTCCTGCCGGGCCAGGCAGGCCAGCAGCTCCTGTACGTGTCCCGGGGGACCTTCCGAGACGACGATCACCGACAGCTGCGGTTCGCCGGTGTCGGTGGCCGAGTAGATCCGGCGGGCCAGCAGCTCGGGGAAGCCGCTGATCTTGAGGTCGTCGAAGCCGCGCAGGGTGCCCTGATGGAGCCAGATCTGCTCGAGGGGGCGGAGCAGGCGACCGAGGCGCTGCAGCAGGTCGCTGGCCAGCTGCTGGTAGCCCCCCCCGGCGCGGGCGAGGGCGGGCAGGTCCAGCTCGGCCAGGTCCTGTGCGGCGCGCAGCAGCTGCGGGCCGCTGCCCTTGGCTTCCTGGAGCGCCTCCCGGCAGGCGCTGGCGGTGAGCCCCACCAGCTCCCGTCTCCTCAGGAGGGCTTCCGGGCGGGCGCTGTAGAGGTGCACCAGCTGGCGCGCTTGCTGCGTGCGCAGGGCCTGTAGCTCGGTCAGTGTGGGCGCCAGGGGTCGCTGGCAACGCGCCTGGCGGTGGGCGATCACCCGCAGGCCGGCGTCGCTGAGTCGGGCCTGCAGATGGGCGTCCTCGATGCCCCCGGCCAGCGCCACCTCGAAGCCGCCCAGCCTGCGGAGATCATCGGTGGGCAGGCTGGCGTTGGCTCGGTCCAGCGAGGGTGGGCGGGGTGAGGGAGAGCTGCTGGCGGTGGTGGGTAGCCAGGGCGCTGGAGCGCGGCTCAGCTGGCGGGCCAGTGCGCGCCTTCGCGATCGTGGGGGGCGCGTGCAGCGCCCCTGGATGACCACCCGGTCGGGGCTCGCCTGCTGGTGGGCCTGCAGGTGGGCGGCCACCAGGTCGGGCTGGGCGATGGTGTCTTCGCCGAGCAGCAGCACCAGGGGGGCGCTGGCCAGCGCCAGGGCGCGGTTGAGGGCCGCGCAGTGTCCCGCGCCTGGCTGGCTGCGGAAGGTGAAGGGGACGGCCAGCTCCAGGCTCGTCAGCCAGGCGGCGGTGTCGTCGGTAGAGCCATCGTCCACGACGATTATCTCGAAGCTCCCCGGAGGCAGCGGCTGGCGGCTGATGGCCTCGAGGCACAGCGCCAGCTGTGGGCGCTGGTCGCGGGTGGCCACCAGCACCGAGAGCGCGGGGGCTGGCTCCACGGGTGGCTGCAGCCTGGCCGCCAGCAGGTCGGCGTCTTGCTGTGCCCGCGCGCTTCCGGCGTCGAAGACCGAGCGGTGCACGGTGGCCACTGGCTGGTCCAGGGTGCCGGTGCGGCCCGCGGCGTGCAGGCGCTGGTAGAGCTCCTGGCCCACCGGGAAGAAGCACTGGGGGCCCAGCGTGGCGAGCACCTCGCGGCGCAGCATGACCGTCGTCTGCCAGAGGGGTGGCAGGGCGAGGCCGGGGTCCGCGGTGGGCTGGATGCTGGGCGCGGAGTCCGAGTCGCCTGCCAGCTGGAGGGGACCGCAGACCAGGTCCGCCTCGGGGTGTTCCCCCAGCCAGGCCCGCTGCAGCGCGAGCCGCCGGGGCGCCATGTGGGCGGCGGGATGGTGCCAGGCCACCAGGGGAGCATCGCTGGCCTGCAGGGCAGCCTGCCAGCCCTGGAGTGGGCAGGGTGAGGAGGCCTGCACCACGAGGCCTTCGGAGAAGTGGAGATCGCCAGCGTGGCTCAGGTCCAGCAGCACCAGCTCCCAGCTCGCGCCCTCCTGGTTGGCCAGCTGCGCGGGGAGGCCGGGTAGGAGAAGGCGATCCTGGACGTGCACCGGGACCACCACCGCCACATCCGGTGTCGCCGCTGGGTCGGATCGCTGCTCTGACGGCATGCCTTCCCTGCTGTCGTGCTGGGGGGTCGGATCCCGTATCCCCAAAAGTGAACCGCCGTGCCGGCTGGCGTGCCCGACTCGTAAACCAGCCGCGGGGCAGCGGTGTCCATGGGGCGACTCGAACGGAGAAGGTAGGGTGAGCATGTCGGCGCTCATGGGAGCGGCAGCACTGGAGGAAGCCCTGGCGACCACGCGCGAGCAGCGCTTCGCTACCTTCGTCGGGCAGCACCATCAGCGGGCGGTGCGCATGGCCTGGCGCCTGACGGGCGAAGACCTCGCCGTGGCCGAAGAGGTGGCCCAGGACGCGTTCATCAGGGCCTGGCGGGCGCTGCCGGGCTTCCGCGACGAGGCTCGCCTGTCCACGTGGTTCTACCGGATCCTCGTTCGCCAGGCTGCCAACCGCCGGCGCTGGTGCGGCGTGCGACAGCGCTGGGGTGGACTCTGGGGCCGCAGCGACGCCCCGGTGGCGGAGCAGGCTGGAGCGCGCTCCGTCAGCGGGGATCCCGGGCTGCGCCAGCGCATCGGCCTGGCCATGGAGCGGCTGTCGCCCCACCAGCGCACCATCTTCACCCTGGTTCACCTCGAGGGATTCAGCGTGGCTGAGGCCGCGGGTATCGCCGGCTGTGCACAGGGTACGGCCAAGAGTCACCTGCACAGAGCCCTCGGGAAGCTGCGCGCGGATCTGGGTCGCGCGCGCGAGGAGTACGGTCCATGAGCGGCGACGAGCACGAACTCATCGAGGAGATCCGCGCGGTCTGGGCGCCACCGTCCAGCGATCCCGAGGGCTTCGATGTGCAGCTGCGGCGGCGGCTCGAGCGCAGCCAACGCCGGCGGATCCTGGCCGGCGCTGGGGTGGTGCTGGTCGTGGCGGGCCTCGCGGCTCTCCACCTGGGCCAGGCCTCCGATCCCGGGGAGCTTCCTGTGGTGGCTGGGCGGGGCGCCACGGCCCCGCCGCTGGCCCGGGCTGTCGCCTCGGTGCGGGCGGAGCCCACCTCCGCTGCCGAGTGGTGGGACCATGCCCTCGATCCCGCTCAGCGGAGCTTCGATCTTCCCGGTGAGTATGGCGCCCTCGACACCCTCTTTCTGCAGACCCGCGACCAGGAGCTCTGATCATGCGCTCGATAGCCTTCTTGCTGTTCTTCGTCGGTGGAGCGCTCCTGGCGCCTGGCGCCTGGGCCCAGGCGCCGAGTGAGGGCAGGCCTCCTCCTCATCCCCACGACATCGTCAAGGCGCGCGCCGCCGAGCTGGGCATCGACGCCGAGACCGTGCAGGCGGTGGAGGCCGTAGCGTCGGGCGCCAAGGCCGAGCGCGAGCGCCTGCAGGAGGTGGTGGAGCGGGCGCGCGAGGATCTGCAGCAGCTGCTGGAGGCGGAGGAGCCCGACCGGGCCGCGGTGATCGGCCAGGTGGAGGCTCTCGGGGCCGCCGAGACCGCCATGCTCCTGCACCAGCTGGTCACGCTGCTGGACATGCGCGCGCTGCTCAGCCCCGAGCAACGTGAGGCCCTGGGTGTCTTCGGGGCTGCTGTTGGCCCGCCCGCGGGTGGTGGTCCGCCTCCTGGGAGCCCGCCTCCCGGAGGTCCTCCAGCGGGCGTGCCGCCGCCCCCGGGATTTCCCCCGCCGGGCTCCTAGCTGCGCGTGGCCGGGGGGACCACGGCGCCCAGATCGTAGCGGGCCCAGGTGCGGGCCTGCTCCCAGTTGAGGGGGCGTCGGGTGCGGGGGAGCAGCATGGTGCGGCCGGTCTCAGCCATGCCCTGCAGTGTGCGGAACATGAAGCTCGTGTCGATCCAGCAGGCGCGCATGCAGCCCTCACAGCTTCCCACCTCCTTGCGGCGCAGCGCCTCGTACTCGGCCGAGCGGAAGTAGTCTTCGAAGTCCGGGTCCAGGAAGTGCTTGTGCTGGTGCTGTGTGCGGTGGCAGATGGTGAACTGGCCGCTGGGGGCGATGGAGAAGTAGAGCTTGCCGGCGTCGCAGGAGGCGTGGGGGAAACGACCGGTCTTGAGGTAGTGGCGGCTGGCCTGGAGGTAGGGGGTGGAGTTGAGCACCGGAGCGCCCTTGCGCTTGAGCTCCAGCACCGCGTCGTAGGCGCGGTCCACCCGCTCGCCCACCTTGCGGCTGGACTGGGCGTCCTGTGGGATCTTCATCTCTGGGCGGTAGCGGACGAAGCGGTCCTCCCAGCCTCGCGGTCCGCTGCCCGGCTCGTCCAGGAGCTCCACCGGCAGGAAGCTGATGGTGAAGCCCAGGGCCTGGGCGAACCAGGTGATCTCCTGCAGCTCTTCAAGGTTGAGGTGGCTCACCACGCAGTTGATGGCGGGCATGGCGCGCTTGCCGTGCAGCAGGGCGGCCATGTGGGTGAGGGTGTGCACGACCTCTTCCCAGGCGCCCTCACGTTCGCAGATGTAGTCGAAGCGGGCGGGGTAGAGCGAGTCCAGGGAGACCGCGAAGTCGCGCAACCCGGCCTTCACCAGGCGCTCAAGCCGCTCGGGTGCGATGTCCACGCCGTTGGTGAGCAGGCGCACGTTCAGGCCGTGGCCCAACAAGATGCCCACCACCTCTTCGAGGTCCTCGCGCATGAAGGGTTCGCCACCTCCGAGGGCCAGCTGGAACACGCCCAGGCGCTTCATGCGGGCTGCCATCTGCTCCACCTGCTCCAGGGAGAGCTCCTCCTCGAGCTTGCCGTAGCGCCAGATGCCGCACATGCGGCAGGTGAGGTTGCAGCGGTGGGTGACCCCCCAGTGGGCGTAGACCGGCACGTTGCGGCGCAGGGCCGCGCGGGCGATGCGGCCGATGGGGGGGATGCGGAGGCGCATGGTGGTCAGCTCCTGGAGCGCGGCAGGCGCAGGCCCGTGCCCACCGGGCCCAGGCGCTTGAGCGCACTGACCCACTCGAACACCGTGGGGGTGTCGAGGTGGTACAGGTAGTTGTACTCCGTAAACGCCGTGGCTGTGCAGGCGTGGCAGCCGTGCTCGCGCAGCGCGCTGAACGCGCGATCGAAGCCCGCCTGGCGGATGTTGAGGGCTGGGAACTGTCCCACCAGCAGGCTGCAAGGGTAGACGGTGCCGTCGGTGTCGATGTTGCAGTACAGCTGGCCCGCCATGCAGCGCATGTCCTGGTGGCTGGTCTGCTGTGTGGGTACGCCGAAGTCCTCCCAGCTGAGCATGTAGCGCAGGTACTTGCGCGAGCAGCCCACGGGGCGGCCTGCTTCCTTGGCGGCCAGCAGCTTGCGGATGGCGTCGTGGTAGGCGCTGTTGTCGGGTCGCAGGTGCTCGGCGCCGTGCTCCGCCAGGGCCGAGGTGTGGTGCAGCACCTGGAAGGTGGCCACGAAGTCCAGCTCTTCGGCCATGTCGAGCATGAAGTCGATGTCGTCGAGGTTGTGCCGCGTGAGCACCGTGATGGTCCAGAAGTCCAGGGAGCGCTCGGCCGCGCAGCGCACCGCGGCCATGGTCTTGTCCCAGGAGCCCTGCTCGCGGTTGGCGTCGTGGTGCTGCTTGCGGCCGTCGAGGGAGATCATCAGGTGGGAGAGGCGCTGCAAGCGATCAGCGAAGCTGGGGAACAGGTAGCCGTTGGTGTCCAGCGTGGTCCACATGCGGTGGTCGGCGCAGCGGTTCACGATCTCCACGATGTCCTTGCGCACCAGGGGTTCGCCGCCCCACAGGCCCACCCGCAGGCAGCGGCGCTCCGCCAGCAGGTCGATGAGATCGATCATCTCCTGGGTGCTCAGCTCCTGCTGCTGGCGCAGCGGGATGGTGCAGTAGGAGCAGCGCGCGTTGCAGCGGTTGGTGACCGACAGCATCACGTTCAGAGGGGCGCGGTGCCCCGTCAGCCGGTGGCGCAGCGCCCCCAGGCCCATGCCCATCATGGTGGAGGTCTTCATGGGCTGGGGCTATGCCCCGACCCGCAGGCATGCGGCCCGCACCGACTCCACCATGTGGGACAGGTCGCGGCGGCCCAGGCGAGGGTGCACCGGCAGGTGCAGCAATTCCGCGAAGGCCTCGCGGGCGTTGGGGCAGTCGTAGCTCTGGAGCTCTGGGAAGAGATCGGAGCGGGTGATGTCGGACATGTAGCCGATGGTGGTGTCAACGCCGCGTTTGCGCAGGGCGTCGGCCAGGGCGTCGCGCTGGCTGTGGTGCACCACGAAGCTCATGTAGATGGGCTCGGCGCCCGAGGGATAGCTGGGCACCCCCAGGCCGGGCACGTGGGCCAGGTGCTCGTCAAGGAAGCGGCCGTTGGCCGCGCGGGCGCTGTTCAGGCGCTCGAGCTTGGTGAGCTGGCGCAGCCCCACCTCGGCCTGCACCGCGCGCGGGGCCGAGTGCTGCTCGAGGGAGGGGGGGGCGTCGTAGCGCACCTCGGCTTCGCCGAAGCGATCGTGGATGGGGTCCTGTCCCAAGCGATTCCCCAGCACGATGGCCGGGTGCACGGCCAGTGGGTAGAACCAGCGGTGGGTGGCCACCATCATCGCCGTGCCCACGACGCATTCCTTGAGGGCGGCGCTGATGGGGCGCGGGAGGGACGAGGACATCTCGCGGCGCAGGAAGGCCGCCAGCTCGTCATCGTCGGTGGTGAGCATGCCGCCCGACAGGGTGGTCATGTTCTTGGTGAGGCCAAAGGTGTAGTAGGCCGCGTCAGCGAAGGAGCCCACCCGCTGGCCGGCCATGCGCGCCCCGGTGGCCTGGGCCGTGTCTTCGATGACCTTCACATCGTGCCTCTTCGCGATGTCCATGATGCGCGGCATGTCGCAGGGGGTGCCGAACAGGTGGGTGGGCACCACCGCCCTGGTGCGAGGCGTGATGGCCGCCTCGAAGGCGTCTGGGTCCAGCACGTGGCTGTGCAGGCCGATGTCGGCCGGGATCACCTCGAAGCCGGCGGCCATGGCCACTGAGGGGATGGCCCAGTAGGTGATGGCCGGCACGATGATCTGGTCTCCCGGTTCCAGCCCGAGGCCGCGCAGCAGCAGGTAGAAGCCGTAGCGGGCGCTGGGGGTCATGACGCCATGCTTGACGCCGATCAGGCTGGCGAACTCCTGCTCGAAGCGCTTGATGGCTGAGCGCTCGTCGCCGCGCCGGGTGAGGGAGCGGGCCACCGTGAGTAGCTCCGCAGGGGAGAAGCTGGGGCTGAAGCGCGGGATCCTGGCCGGGAGCATGCCACCTCCGTGGGGCAGGTAGTCAGGGAGGCCTACATAGCCGGGCTCGATGTACGCGGGGAGTCGCGATGGCCTTCACCGTGAGCATGGCTCCAGGGCGCAGGCGTCACAAGTGGCCGGAGACCCGAGGTCTGCCCCGGGTTGTGACGCGGCGCGGGCCCCGGGAGGGCCGATCGGCGTCACAAGTGGCCGGAGACCCGAGGTCTGCCCCGGGTTGTGACGCCCCGAGCGCCTCCGGAGCCCGGATCGGCGTCACAAGTGGCCGGAGACCCGAGGTCTGCCCCGGGTTGTGACGCGGCGCGGGCCCCGGGAGGGCCGATCGGCGTCACAAGTGGCCGGAGACCCGAGGTCTGCCCCGGGTTGTGACGCCCC
>CAZEJJ010000103.1:0-26367 GCA_964512185.1 uncultured Enterobacterales bacterium
CCAACGACGGCAACCCCGCCAACTACCCCGGCGCCGAGGAGCCCTGCCAGGCCCGCTACGACGGGGTGGACCGCGACTGCGACGGCTCAGAGCCCACCGATGACTGCGACGGCGACGGCTACGACCGCTGGGAGGACTGCAACGACGAGCTGGCCGAGTCCTACCCCGGCGCCGAGGAGACCTGGTACGACGGCGTCGACGGCGACTGCGACATGCAGTCCGACTACGACCAAGACGCCGACGGCTACGACCACGAAGACTACGGCGGCGACGACTGCGACGACACCCGCACCGACGTCTACTACGGCGCCCAGGAGCTGCTCGACGGCGTGGACCATGACTGCAACGGCGAGACCGATCGCCTCGATCAGAACGACGCCTTCATCGAGTACCTGGGCGACAACTACAACGACTACGACTACTACGTGGGCTGGCGCTCCGAGTGGTCCTCGGACTACGACGGCGACGGCCTGATGGACATCGTGGCCTGCGGCCCCTACTGGGGCTACTGCAGCTACGACAAGGAGTCCTACGAGCAGGGGCTGTGCTACGTGCTGCCCGGCTCCGGCCCCGGCGCCGACGACAACTTCGCCGCCAACGACTTGGGCTACATGAAGGGCGGCGCCTACGAGTACCTGGGCTACGGCATGTCCGTGGTGGGCGATCTCGACGGCGACGGCCTCGACGAGGTGGTGGCGGGCGCCCCCACCTACACCATCAGCGGCTACAAGGGCGCGGCCTTGCTGTTCACCGGCGCCGACCTGGTGGATCTGGCCACCCTCTCCACCGCCGACGCCACCGCCACCCTGTACGGCAGCTCCTACTTCGGCTGCGACGTGAGCAACATCGACGACGTCGACGGCGACGGCGTGGCCGAGATCATCGTGGGTGCCTACGACATCAGCGGCAGCCAGGAATTCGCCGTGTGGTCGGGCGCCGACGCCATCGCCGGCGGCAACCTGCACTCGTCTTCGGCCCTGGCCACCTTCAGCTCCAGCGGCTACGGCGGCGACACCATGGGCGCCGGCGACTTCGACGGCGACGGCCTGGCCGAGCTGATCACCGGCTCCGACGGCTTCGAGTGGGTGCTGGACGAGTCGGGCGAGTTCTACGTCAAGGAAGGCCAGAACGGCGCCATGTACATCATCTCCGGTGACGACCTCGCGGCGGGTGGGAGCTTCACCGGCAGCAGCGCGGTCACCATCAGCGGCTCCGACTCCGAGGGCCTGGGCTGGCGCAACAGCTGGACCTACGACTCCGACGGTGACGGCTACGACGAGCTGCTGGCTTCAGGCTTCTACGCCGACGGCGACGAAGACCAGGCCGGCGTGGTGTACGTCATCGACGGCGACGACGCCATGGACGGCGGCAGCGCTTCATCGCTGGCCAGCTTCACCATCCAGGGCTCCACCGAGAACGGCTGGGGCTCCGCGGCCACCCGCCCCGCCGACCTGGACGGCAACAGCCTGGGCGACCTCGTCTTCGTGAACATCGGCGACATGGTCAGCGACATCAAGTCCGCCAACTACGTGTTCCTCGACTCCTCCATCTCCGCTGGCGGCTCGGCGGTTGCCAGCGACAGCAGCATGTACTTCTCGTCCAAGTACGAAGACGACCAGTACGGCTTCGCCGCCGACTTCGCCGACTACGACGGCGACGGCGACGACGACGTGCTCATGTCCGCCTACTACCCCATGGAGGGCAAGGTCTGGGCCTTCGAGTCGGACCTGTAGCTCACAGGGTGGAGCTCATCACCGCCACCAGGATGACCGCGCCCAGGCAGGCCAGCGAGGCCAGGCCGCCCGCCAGGCGCCAGGGGGTGCTGTCGCCGCGGGCGATGCTGGTGGGCAGCAGCAGGGCCATGAGCCCACCCGCCACCACGCCGCCGATGTGCGCGGCGTGATCGGCGCCCACGACGAAGCCGAAGATCACGATGTAGAGCACCCAGCGGGCCATGCCGTTGCGGATGCGGATGCCGATGTGGGTGCGGTCCTGGTGACCCCACACCAGCATCAGCCCCACGAAGCCGCAGATGGCGCCCGAGGCACCTATGGACACCATGACCTTGCCCGCGGTCATGGCCCACAACAGCGACGCCGCGCCCGCCGCCACGCCCGTGACCAGGTACACCAGCAGCGCCTTGTTGGTGCCGTAGATCTGGCGCACCATGGGCGCGATGTACAGCAGCGCGTAGCTGTTGAAGCCGATGTGCATGGGCCCCGCGTGCAGAAAGGCGTAGCTCCACAGGCGCCAGTACTGCAGGTCGAGGGTGCGCCGCGCCTGCCAGGGCAGCATGCCCGCCGGCCAGCCGGGAGCCGGATCGTGGTAGTTGCCGCCGGCCAGCACCAGGTCCTGCGACGACAGGCTGAACAGGCTGGACTGCTCGCCCGCGGTGGCCACCAGCACGTAGCAGATGGCGAAGCCCACCACGAGCAGCACCTCGACCCCCAGCCCGAAGCCGAACTGGCGGAAGAAGCGCGCCACCAGCTCGCCCTGGCGGCTGCGCAGCCGGGCGCCGCAGTGGGTGCAGCTCTTGTCATCGATGGCGTTGATGCCGTTGCACACCGGGCAGGTCTTGTGCTCGCGGCGCACGGCCCGGGCCTTGCTCTTGACCGCCGCCCCGCGCCCCTTCTGCCGATCCTGCCAGGCGCGCAGCTTCCAGCGGATGCGCACGGGGTTCATGCCCACGGCCTTGCCCAGCCGGGCAACCGTCTCGATCCAGTCGTACTCGTCGCGTTGGGGATCGCTCATGGCAGCTGGCTCTAACGCGCCGCGGAACCGACCCCATCCTCCAGGAACAGGCCCTCCATCAGCGCGCCCTCTCCGTCGCTGGGTTGGTAGCCGAGGATGGCTCCGATGGTGGGCACGATGTCCACCTGCTCCCACTCGCGGCTCGGCTGGCAGGCGGGATCGATGCCCGGCCCGATGGCCAGCCAGGTGACCTGCTGGCAGCCGGAGCAGTCGCAGCCGTGGTCCTGGAAACCGCCGTGGTCGTCGTCGTGCCGCCCGTGGTCGGAGCTGACCATCAGCACCGTGTTGCCGGCGTAGCCGGCGCGGGCCTGGAGGCCGCTCCAGATCTCACCCACCAGCCGGTCGGCCTCCTGGATTGCCGCCAGGTAGGCCGCCCAGTCGCCCTCGTGCCCAGCGTGGTCCACATCCGAGATGTAGAGCATGCTCAGCACCGGATCGTGCTCGTCCAGGGCCTCGAAGAAAGCTCCCACCACCTCGGCGTCGCTCCAGCCCTGGTTGTGGATCAGCGGCCAGTAGTCTTCGCCGTAGTCCTCGTGGTAGCTGGGCTTCCACACGCTCTCGTCATCGTAGCCGGGCAGGGCGTACAGCGCGGCTTCCTGGGGTGCTCCCAGCTGCTTGCGGAAGTACTCCCAGTGGGTGGGGTAGCGGAAGTGGGCGTCCATGCCCTGGCTGGCGTCGGCCCAGGCGTTCCAGACCCCCGTGTGGATGGAGGCCGTGCCGTAGCTGGTGACCGTCTCGCCGCGGTTGTAGATGGGCCCGGGCGAGCAGCCGGGGATGGCCAGGGCGTGCAGGTTTGGGGTCCACCGGAGCCGGAGATCCCCCATGGTCTCGCTGTAGCGGGCTCCATCCACCAGCACGAGCACCACGCGCGGCCCGTCCCACACAAAAGGAGGGGCCTCAGTGAGCAGCTCGGGACCCTGGGGCTGCGGACAGCCCGCCAGGATCAGGGCGAGCAGCGCTGGAGCCTGGAAGACCATGGGCCCACAGCGTAGCCGCTGCGCAAGCTCTGTGCAGATGTGCAGCCGGTCTCGGCAGGCGGCGGAGCCGCTGTTACAAGACGCCCCGCTCGCCATCCCAGGAGAAGCCATGGCCCGCTCCAAGGTCGCCATCCTCAAGACCTCCCCCCGCACGGTGCTGTCGGACTACCACGAGCTGATGAACCTGGCCGGCTACCAGGAGGTCGTGGACAAGAAAGCCGACACCGGCCTCAAGATCAACATCTCCTGGCACTACTTCTTCCCCGCCAGCTCCACCACGCCCTGGCAGCTCGAGGGTGTGATCCGGGCCATGAAGAAGGACGGCTATGACCCGGATCTCATCCACGGCTGCCACAACCGCACCGTGGTCATCGACTCCCACCTGGGAGAAGTGGAGAACAAGCAGCTGGGCCCCGTGCTCGACCACGGCCTGCGCAACATCCACCTGTACGAGGGCGAGCCCTGGATCCCCATCGGCGAGGCGGTGGGTGATCTCACGAAGAAGTTCACGGTGCTCAACGAGGTCTACCCGCGGGGCTTCTCCATCCCCAAGCGCTTCATCGGCGAGAACATCATCCACCTGCCCACGGTCAAGACCCACGTCTTCACCCACACCACGGGCGCGATGAAGAACGCCTTCGGTGGGCTGCTCAACGAGCACCGGCACTGGACCCATCCGGTCATCCACGAGACCCTCGTGGACCTCTTGATGATCCAGAAGAAGATCCACAACGGCCTGTTCGCGGTCATGGACGGCACCTTCGCCGGCGACGGCCCCGGCCCGCGCTGCATGGTGCCCCACGTCAAGGACGTCATCCTGGCCTCGGCCGACCAGACCGCCATCGACGCGGTGGCCGCCAAGCTGATGGGCTTCGATCCCCTGTCCATCAAGTTCATCAAGATGGCCCACGACATGGGCCTGGGCTGCGGCGATCCCCGCGAGATCGAGATCGTGGGCGACACGGTCACCGGCAACGAGGACTGGAACTTCGACGGCCCCTACAAGGAGATGACCTTCGCCTCCAAGAACCAGCACCGCATCTACTGGGGCCCCCTGAAGAAGCCCGTTGAGTGGTCGCTCAAGACCTGGATGGCGCCCTGGGCCTACATCGCGTCGGTGATCTACCACGACATGTACTGGTACCCGAAGAACGGCAACGACCGGGTGCTCGAGGCGCTGCGCAGCGACTGGGGTCGCCTGTTCGAGAACTGGGAGAGGCTCACCCCCGACGAGCAGGGCTGGACCGAGCTGGGCGAGCCCCCCCAGGACTACCGGCACGACACCAAGGCCCTGCTCAAGAAGGGCGTGGGCCTGGTGGCGGGAGCCATCAAGGAGTCCCCCGAGGTGGCCAACCGCCTGCGCCGCAGGGCCCAGGGCAAGGCCGACGACGGCACCATCCCGCCCTGCTGTGGTGGGTAGGCGGTCCCAGGGCGCCAAGGCGGGGAGGATCGGAGCGCTCTGAACGGGGATGAGGGGAGCAAGCGACAGTGCGCCACCCTGGAGGCGATCTCAGGATGGTCCCCACAAGGGAGCCATGGCATAACTCCGTCGACTCTCATGAGTTCTTCATTCCAACCGGGTTCTTCCGTGGAAGAGATCGTCACAAGCTGGCTTCGTCACGCCAATCCGTGGCTCTTCGGTCAGGGCGCCGTGGCACAGGCGAGCATCGCCCAGCCGCCGGAGCGGTGGATCCCCAGGCAGCAGCTAGCCACCTCCGCCATCGCTGAACCAGGCCGCGCACACCTCATCATCGGTCCCCACCAGGCGGGCAAGTCCACCCTGGCCTGGTCCTGGCTGCGCAGGCTCGAGCGACCCCTCTACCTGAACCTCGAGGAGCCCTCGCTGCGCGGCTGGTGCCGATCTCCAGTGGCCTTCCTCGCGGACCTCCGTGGGCTGGGACAGCTCGATGCCATCTTCTTCGAGGAGGCCCAGTGGCTCGAAGAGGCCGGCCTGTTCATCAAGGGAGTGGTGGACCAGCGGCTGGGCATCCCGATCATCGTCACCGGCAGCTCCTCCTTCCACCTCATGGCACGTACCCGAGAGTCCCTCGCGGGCCGGGCGAGCCGCCACCTCCTCCTGCCCTTCTCCCTGGCCGAGTTGGTCCCACCGGGGGGAGCGCCAGGCCCCACGGTGCAGCAGGTCCAGCGCGAGGCGGCCATCGAGCGGCTGCTCGGAACAGGCGGCTACCCACAGGCCTGGACAGACCCACAACCCGAGCGCGTGCTGGCGGAGCTGGTCCAGGCATTCGTGCTGCGCGACGCCTCGGACCTGTTCCGGGTTGATCGTCTCGATGCCTACCAGGCTGTGCTGCAGCTGGCCGCACGCCAGGTGGGCAACCTGCTCAAGGTCTCAGAGCTGGCAAGCGCCGTGGGCGTGGCCGCGGCGACGGTGGCTCGCTACCTCTCGCTGATGGAAGAAGTGCACGTCCTGAAGCTCGTCCCCAGCTTCGCGGGCGGGGCGCGCCGCGAGGTCACCAGCGCCCGCAAGGTCTTCTTCGTGGACAACGGCCTGCGCAACACGGTGCTGGGCAGGGCGGGGCCGGTCGGCGCCTTGGCCGCAGACCGCGGAGCGCTCGTGGAGAACCTCGTCTACTCCGAGCTGCTCAAGGGCCTGCCGTGGACCTGGACCGTCCGCTACTGGCGCTCCCTGTCCGGAGCGGAGGTGGACTTCGTGGTTGCCCCCCCAGGGGGGATCCTCGGCGTGGAGGTCAAGGCGGGCGCCCTGCAGCGTCCGCGCCTTAGCCGCTCGTCGCGCAGCTTCATCCAAGCCTACAGCCCACCCTGGTTCTGGGTGGTGAGCCAGACCCTGGCTCACCGAGAGATCCTGGAAGGGACGCTGGTGGAGTGGGTGCCTCTGCATGCCCTGCCGGAGCGTATCGCCCGATACCGTGCCGAGGCGGGGCCAGGAGGGGTCGGCTGAGCCGCATGCGCGGGGAGTCGCGTGGGGGAGCATGGCTCGCACAGGCGATCCCTACCGCCGCCGCGGTCGGTCCTGGGGCTCGGCGCTGAGCGGATCCTCGGGCCAGGCGTGCCTGGGGTAGCGGCCGCGCAGCTCCTTGCGCACCTGCTGGTAGGTGCTGCCCCAGAAGCTCTCCAGGTCGCTGGTCACCTGGGCGGGCCGGTTGTTGGGGGCCAGCAGGTGCACCAGCAGGCCGGCCCGGCCTCGGGCGAGGCGCGGTGTGCTGCGCAGCCCAAAGAGCTGCTGGATGCGGGCGGCCAGCACGGGGGGCTCGGGGCCCTCGGCCCAGGCTCGCTCCCGCAGGCCGCCGGTGTCGGGGTAGCGCAGCTTGACGCTGCTGCCCGTGGGCAGGGTGAAGCGCTCGGGGGCCTGCTGTTCGAGGGCATGCAGCTGCCGATGTTCAAGCAGGCCCTTCAGCTCGGCCAGCCAGTCCAGCGCCCGCAGCTGGGCGAAGCTGCGCCGGCCCCAGCACAGCCGCGGCAGCAGAGCGGAAAGGTCGGAGAGATCGGGCCAGCCCAGCTCCGGCAGGTGGTGGGCGAGGAAGCGAACCCGGTCCACCAGCAGGCGGGCCTCGCCCTCCAGTCGCAGCGCGCGCTGCGGACGGACCTGGGCCTCGCGCTGCAGGATCTGTCGCACCTCATCGGGATCCGGCGGCTGGCCGCTGGGGTGGTCCTCCAGCACCAGGTCCCGGTAGCGGGTGATCCTGCGGGCCTCCACCGCCTCGCGCTCGGGATGGAACCGCAGCACCGCCTCGTGTTGCAGCTCCAGCCAGCCGGGCTCCAGCGGCACCGCCATGGTGACGCGGTGCTCGGCCCGCTCTGTCCGCCGGGCAGCCCGCAGGCCTACCGCCAGGATCAGCGCAGCGTCGCCCACCGCGCTGCCGGCGTCGAGCACCAGACCGCGGCGACCCACCGCCACATAGCGCTCGCTCCCGGGCTTGCGCTGCTGGGCCACGCGATCGGGAAAGCCCGCCAGCAGCCAGGCGGCCCGCTGGGCCTCGCCGGAGGGTCCCGTGGCGGGCGGCGCGGGCCCCAGGACACGCAGGGCTTCGCGCTGCAGCAGCCCATGCAGCCTTTGAACCAGGCGCAGGGCGCCGCGATCTACGTTGGGCGGGAGGCTCCCCTGCCCATCCAGCAAGCGCAGGCGGAGGTCCAGATCGCTGCCCACCACAGCGGGATCCACCTCGCGCAGCGGATCCCGCTCGCTGGCCAGGGCCGCCAGGGCCGCGGCCTCTCCCAACTGACCCGCCGCGTGGCCCTCCACCACCACCCTGGCCAGGCGCGGGTGCACCCCCAGGGCCTGCAGCTGGCGCCCCAGCGCGGTGAGCTGCCCGCCCGCGTCCAGCGCGCCCAGCATGGCCAGCGTCGCCTCCGCCGCAGCCAACGAGGCCTCGGGAGGAGCTTCCAGCCAGCCGAAGCTGCGCGGATCCGCGCCCCAGGCCCGAAGCTCCAGAAGTGTAGAGCAGAGATCCGCGCGGCACAGCTCCGGCTCGGTGAAGGCGGCCAGCAGGCTCTGTTCAGGACGGGTCCACAGGCGCAGGCAGCGCCCGGGGCCCGTGCGGCCCGCCCGGCCCGCGCGCTGATCGGCGGCGTCCTGCGCGATGCGGACCAGCTGCAGCCGCTCCAGGCCAAGGGCGGGATCCAGGCGCGGCTGCTTGACCAGCCCGCTGTCCACTACCGCCCGCACCCCCTCCAGGGTCACCGAGGTCTGGGCGATGTTGGTGGCCAGCACCACCTTGCGATCTGTGCTGGGCGCCAGCGCCCGGTCCTGCTCCTCACCCCGCAGGCTGCCGTGCAGCGGCAGGACCGCCCCTCCCTCCAGGCGACCGAGAGCCTGGGTGCAGCGCCGGATCTCGGGCACCCCCGGCAGGAAGACCAGCAGGTGACCTTCGGGCTCCTGGCGCAGGAGGCGCCGCACCGCGCGGGCCACCACCACGGGCAGGGGCTCGCCGCGGGGCTGCTCGAGGTAGTCGATCTGCACGGGAAACACGCGCCCCTCGGCCCTCAGCACCGCGCAGCGATCCTCGCCCCCCAGGAATTCCACGACGGGCCCCGGATCCAGGGTGGCGGACATGGCCACCAGCAGCAGCTCCTCGCGGCCTGCCTGGCGCAGCTCTCGGAGCAGGGCCAGCGCCAGGTCCAGCTGCAGGCTGCGCTCGTGCAGCTCATCCAGCACCACGCAGCCCACCCCCTCCAGGAAGGGATCCGCCTGCAGCCGGCGCAGCAGCAGGCCCTCGGTGAGAAAGGCGATGCGCGTGCGCCGGCCCACCCGGCGCTCGAAGCGCAGCTGGTAGCCCACCTCCTGGCCCACCTGGACACCCCGCTCCCAGGCCACCCTGCGAGCCGCGAGACGGGCAGCCACCCGCCGCGGCTGCAGCACCAGCACCTGGCCCTGCCCCGCCAGACCCGCGTCGAGGATCGCCCCGGGCACGCGGGTGGTCTTGCCCGACCCTGGCGGTGCCACCACCACCGCCTGCTGGTGCCGGCGCAAGGCGTCCAGCAGGCCCGGCAGGGCCGAGTCGATGGGGAGGGGTTGGGGGTGGGGGGGCATCTCGGGGTTCCGGGGGGAGGCGGGCCTGGGGTCCATGGGTGGTTGGGCAGCGTACCGCGTCGACGCGCTGGCGCATCACTCCCAAGCGGCCACCACCCGGTACACCTGCGCCTCGACGAGCGCACCGGCGGGGCGGCGGATCGCCCGACAGAGCGCTGGGATGCGGCTCACCGAGAGCCTCGCCAGGGACCACGAGCCCTCGCCGCCAGCTTCCAGCAGGCCCTCGCGCCGCTGGTGCACGACCGAAACGGACCGGCGGCGACACCGGAGATGGCGTGCCGCGCTGGGTTGCCAGGAGCGATGACATGCGCCAGAGTGAACACCGTCTCGGCGTTGTTCCCCATCGGAGTCCTCTTGAACGGCACCCTGCCTCCACGTCTCGTATCGCTGGCCCTCGCGAGCCTGATCCCCCTGGGCTGCGCCTGCAACGCTGGCGCCGATGGTCCCGCCTGGCGAACCGGCAACGGCGGCGCCGACAGCGATGCCCCTGGAGACACGAACGACTCGAGCGCCGACGATCTCTCCATCGTCGA
The DNA here is from genome assembly GCA_964512185.1 of uncultured Enterobacterales bacterium. GTDB lineage: Bacteria > Myxococcota_A > UBA796 > UBA796 > JAFGLY01 > CAZEJJ01. The sequence continues at coordinate 9,771 of CAZEJJ010000103.1, forward strand.
GGACCTGCCCTGTCCCGACCCCGACGTGCTGGACGACGTGTACACCGTCGACCCCGAGCCTGGCAGCCAGGTGGTGATCACGGTGGACACGGTGGACGAGAACGGCTTCGACTTCATCTGCAACACCGCCTACCAGGTGGAGCCGAACCCGCCCTGGGACGACGGTGGGTTCTTCGCAGAGGGTGACGACGACTTCGACTGCAGTCACGGCTGGGAGGGCTCCTGCCCACGCATCGAATTCGAGTCACCCGAGGGCGGATTCATCCTCTTCGTCTGGTCCTGGGCCTGGCAGGAGGAGCGCTGGGACGAATGCCCCGGGGTGCCCACTCCCTACCGGGTGCAGGTGACCGCCGACGGCCAACCAGAACCCCTGGTGCTGGTGGAAGATGACATCCAGATGGTGCCCGAGGACAGCTCGATCCGGGCTCTCACTGCGGCTCCACTGAGGAGCGCCGTGGCGGCCGCCAGGGACCTTCCCGACCCCTCTTGACCACCGCCACCTACCTCCCGGCGGACAGGAGCCGGTGCCGAGCGGGGGATCCCGGATTCCCGGATTCCACCGCCAGCGAGCCACGGTGTAGACTCCCCACACCCCTGCCATGGAGTCCCCATGCGAAGGCTCACCCCCCTGCTGCTCGCCATGGCCTGCGGTCCCGGCCTGCGCCACGACAGCGACTGCGACTACTACGCCGAGTGCGACACCGACAGCGACGCTGACACCGACAGCGACGCAGACGCAGACGCAGACGCAGACGCAGACGCAGACGCAGACGCAGACAGCGACGCCGACAGCGACCACGGCACGGGCGGCTCGGGCGGGCCCACGGGCAGCGGGCAGGACTCGGTGGGCGGCTGCAGCTACGCCTATGACGTGCCCCCCTGCGCTGTGGCCAGCGCTCCCAGCGCGGTGGTCTACACCCAGCACGGCTCGGGTGGCAACGGCGAGTCCATGGTGCGCGTCTGGCAGGACCAGGCCGCGCAGGACTGCTTCATCGTCGTCGGGCAGGACTCGGAGACCAGCATGAGCTGGAACTTCGACAGCGACGTGCAGTGCTTCTCCGACATCGCCGACCGCATCGAGGCCAGCTACGACGTGGACACCCGGCGGCGCTACCTGTCCGGCCACTCGGCGGGCGGACACTGGACCTGGGTCATCGGGCTGTACAACAGCGACTACTTCGGCGGGCTGGCGCCCACGGCCGGCACCATCGTCTACGCGGAGAAGTACGGGATCTGGCCCGACGACACGGGCCGCGCCATCCCGGTGCACATCACCCACGGCACCGACGACACGGTGGTGCCCTACGAGCACGCCCAGTACGGCTACCAGCAGCTGCTCAGCGCGGGCTGGCCGGTGGAGCTGTACACCATCGAGGGCGGCGACCACGGCAGCCTGGGCGACTTCACCGAAGAGGCCTGGACCTTCCTCGAGGCCAACTACCCGGCCCCCCCATGACCTCCGCGCAGAGCCCGAACCCACGCTGGAGCTGGCTGCTCTGCCTGCTGGTGCTGGTGCCCGCGCTGCCGCTGCTGCTGCAGACCGGCGTGGTGGTGCAGCACGACATCTTCGCCTCCGACCTGCTGCACAGCCACCTGCCCTACCGGGCCTTCATCGGCCGCACCCTCGCCAGCGGCCACCTGCCGCTGTGGTTCTCCGACGTGTTCAGCGGCTGCCCCCTGTGGTCCCAGGTGGAGGCGGGCGCGGCCTACCCCCCCCACCTGCTGCTCTTCGCCCTGTTCAGTCCCCTGGTGGCGCTGAACCTGGCCATCGTGCTGGAGCTGCTCACGGCGGCCTTCGGCATGCGCGCCCTGGCCCGTCAGCTGGGCAGCGATGCCTGGGGCGCGGCCCTGGCGGGCCTGGCCTTCGCCTGGTGCGGCTTCATGGTGTCCCACACACGGCACCCCAACATGCACGCCGCGGCGGCCTTGCTGCCCTGGATGCTGCTGGCGCTGGAGCGCCTGCTGGCCAGCCGCGGGCGGAGCTGGGGACCGACCCTCTGCCTGCTGGTGGGCCTGCAGGTCTCCGCCGGCCACCCCCAGATCAGCTACATCTGCCTGCTGCTGGTGATGGCGCGCGCCGCCACGGCCTGGCCGGGAGCCGCCAGGGACTGGGCCAGGCAGCTGCTGGCCGCGGGCGCGGCCTGTGGGCTGGGGCTGGCCCTGCTGGCGGTGCAGCTGCTGCCCAGCTGGCTGTTCACCCGCGCTGCCATGGGCCAGGTGGACTTCAGCTGGGACTACGCCCGCGCCTACCCGCTGCTGCCCCAGGATCTGCTGGCCCTGCTGTGGCCACCCCTGGTGGGCTCCATGGAGGGCTACGACTACCAGGGCGCGGGCAGCCTGCCCTGGGGCAACTACGGCTACGCGGGGGCGCTCACCCTGCTGCTGGCCGTCGCGGCCGTCCCCCTGCTGCGCCGCAGACGAGCCCCCAGGTTCTACGCCTCCGCAGCGCTGGTCTCCCTGCTGCTGGCCCTGGGCGACGCCACGCCCCTGTTCGAGCTGGCCTGGAGCGTGGTGCCGGGCATGGGCCTGTTCCGCTTCGCCAACCGCTTCCTGCTCCCCCTTGATCTGGGGCTGGCCCTGCTGGCGGGGCTGGCGCTGGCCGCCCTGATCCGGCGCCTCGGCCCGCGCGCCGGGCTGGCGCTGGGCCTGGGCGCGCTGCTGCTCTGCCTGGTGGATCTGGACCACCACCAGGGCCTGCGCATGCCCATGGACCGCCGCGCCGAGTGGTCCCGGACCCAGGCTCCGCAGGCCTGGGGCTCCGCCCAGGACGGCACCGGGCGCTACTTCAACCTGGACGAGTTCAGCACCTGGGAGCGCGCCTTCCATGCCGCCCAGGGCTTCAACAAGGGCACGGGTCCATACCGGCTGGCCTGGCAGGTGCCCATCGGCAGCAGCGGCAGCCTGCAGGGCCTGCGCAGCGCCTCGGGCTACACCCGCATGATCCACCACCGCGCGGCCACCTTCTGGCAGCAGTACGAGCGCCCCTCCCTGTACGGGCGCCTGGTCCCGCCCCACCGCGAGGGCGCCACCGGCCCGCTCACGCCGCAGCTGCGGGCCCTGCTGGATCGCGGCTCGGTGAGCCTGGTGCTGGCCGCCGTTCCCCTCCAGGATCCCGGCCTGCTCCCCCTGGGGCAGAGCCCGCTGTTCAGCTACCGCAACGAGGCCGCCCTGCCGCGCGCCTACCTGGCCACCCGCTGGAGCGCCGCCGAGTCCGCCGAGCAGGCGGCCCGCTGGATCTTCAGGGAGGGGCTCGGTCAGCTCGAGGTCCCCGTGGTGGAGGGAGCCGCCTCGTCCTCGGCCCAGGCCCCCGCCTCGCTCCTGGCGGCCGAGGTCCAGGAGCAGGGCCCCAACCGGATGCTGGTGACGCTGCCCGCCGCCGCCCCCGCTGGCCTGCTGGTGCTCAGCGACAGCTGGGACGAGGGCTGGAGCGCCTGGGTGGACGGCGAGCCCGCCGAGCTGTTGATCGCCAACGGCTACCAGCGCGGGGTGCTGCTGGGCGCGGGCGCCCGCCGGGTGGAGCTGCGCTACCTGCCCCAGGGCCTGGGCATGGGCGCCCTGCTGTCGCTGCTGGCCCTGCTGGCCGTGGCGGCCTGGGCGGGGTGGGCCCGGTGGCGGCGAAGAGGCCGAGAGCTCCCATGAGCGCTGCTCCCCGAGGCGCACCAGGGACGAGCGGGCCGGGTGGTGCCGGCGGCTGGCTGCGCGCCGAGGGTCCCTGGCTGGTGGTCAGCCTGCTGGCGGTGGTGGCCGCACAGCTGCTGGCCCACGAGGCCCCGGGCTTCCCCTTCGGCTCCGACTGGGGCCAGTACCTGCAGGGCGCCGACGCGCTCTGGCGCCAGGAGAACAGCGCCCCCTACCCCAGCTGGCGCGGGCCGCTCTACATGTTCCTGCTGGGAGGTCCCGGTCAGATCTGGGGCTACGTAGCGGCGGGCAGGATCGTCTCCCGGGTGGCCGCGGCGATCGCCGTCATCTCGGCCGCGCTGGCCGGACGCGCCCTCGCCGGGAGGCAGGTCGCCGCCGCCAGCGCCCTGCTGGCCGCTGGCTTCGTGCCGCTGCAGCAGGCCGCCGTGTGGGTCAACCCCTACGCGCTCATGGCCGCCACCTGGGGCCTGGCCCTCGCCGCCGGGCTGGCCACGGCGCGCTGGGGCCGGCCCTGGATCGCCGCCCTGGCGGGCCTGGCCACCGGGGCCGCGGTGGCCACCGATCCGCGCGGCTGGCTGCTGGTGCCCCTGGTCCTGGGGCTGGGCCTGCTGGGCACGGCGCGCCGATGCTGGCGGTCGCTGGCGGCCCTGGGCACGGGCCTGCTGCTCACCCTGGCGGTGACGCTCTTCGTCCAGCGGGATCTGCCGAACACCCCGCTGCTGCAAGCCATCCACGCCCAGCACACGCTGTCCAGCGAGCTGGTGGGCATGAAGACCGGCGCCGAGCACCCCCTGGCGGCCTGCCTGCAGCAGGACGCCCAGTCCGGGCGCATGGCCACCACCACAAGCTGCGCCCGCCACCTGCTGGCCTTCAACCTGGGGCGCATGGCCCCGCGCGGCTTCGTGCCGCCCGCCTGGACCCTGCTCTTCCTGCCCCTGGTCCTGCTGCCCGCCCGCTGGGGCCGCCGCTCCAGCCTGGCCGCCACCGCCGCTGTCCTGCTCCCGATCCTGGCCCTGGTGGCGGGGCTGGCCTGGGTGGAGTGGGCCCCCCGCTACAGCGCCTCCTACGCCATCCCGCTGGCCCTGCTGGGGCCGGTGGTGGCCGCTCGGCTGCTGCTCCAGCGAGAGGCTCGCCGGCTGCGCGCCCTCTTCTGGCCCGCGGTCATCGCCTGGGCCCTGCTGGCCATCCCCGGCGCCCACCCGCGCGACGAGGGCGACCGGGACCTGCCCGGAGAACGCCAGCTGCTGGACTTCGCCGCCTGGCTCGAGGGGCAGGCCCGGCCTGGCGACCTGGTGCTCAACTGCTCCCAACAACCCGTGCAGATGCTGCTGCTGCCCCGCCCCACCCTGGCGGAGTACCGCGACGCTGGCCGCCACGAGCAGTGCCGCGGCTGGGCCAACGCGCCACCGACCGCCGCGGGCCGGCGCCTGTTCCTGACGGTGCACGATCCCTACTCCGGCGCCTGCATGGGCGAGTGCGCCGGCCTCGATCCCTCGGAGCTGGGATGGCGGGAGCACGCGCTGCCCGACTCCGCCCCCCCCGGAGTGCGCGGCTGGACGAAGTGAACCCCACGGATGCTATGCTCGAGCGAGGCAACGGGAGGAAACAGTGCGCGGTCCTTGGCTTCCGCTTATCGCGCTCGCGGCCTGCGATGTCCGCGCTCTGAGCAACGAGTGCCTGGACCCGGGTCCCTGCTCTTCCGGCCAGGGGCTGCTCTACCCGCTGGAGGATGGCGCCTGGTGGAACCACCGCGAGGTGGAAGAGGCCACCCAGGACGTGTACCGCTGCAAGCTGGTGACGGTGGACGCAGAGCAGCCCATCCCCCTGCGACCCTGGGTCGACGCCTTCCCGGCCACCAGCGTGAGCGTCAAGGTCGAGACCGGCGAGCTGCGCTACGGCGTGCGCTGGCAGCAGGTGGACGACTGCAGCATCTACCGCCACCTGGACGAGTGGTACAAGGACGCGGAGATGCTGAACCGGGACCACGTCACCTGGTACTGTCCCCGCCACCTGCGGGTCCCCGACTGCCCGGGCGCCTGCGAAGGCGCCAGCTGGAACGTGGACGACTGCGATCGGAGCTGCCAGGGCGCCCACTGGTCCGAGGGGGTCTTCTGGAAGGCCGAGCTCACCACCGACGATCCTGAGCTCTGGGACGCCTGCCTGGCCATGGACCTGGACCACGAGACCTGCAGCGTTCGAGAGCCCATCGAAGGCTGCGACGTGGTCACCAGCCTGTCCGTCACCAACTGGATGGTGGACGAGGTGGGGCGGCAGATCAGCCTCGACGCCTTTGGCGAACCATTCGACACCGTGGGCACCGCCAAGCAGGACTGGGATAGCGACGAGACCGGAGGAGGCTGGCAGTCCTGGCACACCTACTGGCGGGCCAGGGGCGTGGGCAAGGTGATGGAAGGCCAGCCCGGCGTGCAGCAGGAAGAGCTGCTGGACTACTGGGTCCAGGCCAGAGGTGCCTACCAGCAGCCTCCCGAAATCGACGAGCTGGTGGATCTCTGCTGGTGACCCTCGGTGATCGATCCCCACCCCCCTGTCACAGCTCAGCCCGGAGCACGGTATCCCTAGCGATGAAGACCGCCCCGCCCGCAGCACAGGCCCGCGAACCCACCGACGAGCAGCTCATGCTGCGCGTACAGCACGGTGAACGCGCCGCCTACGACCAGCTGTACACCCGCTGGGGCGCTCGGGTCTTCGGCTTCCTCTGCCGCCGCACCGGCGCCCGTGAGCAGGCCCAGGAGGCGCACCAGGAGACCTGGCTGAACGTGTACCGCTTCCGCCAGGGCTTCGACCCCAGGCGGCGCTTCCGCCCCTGGCTGTTCGCCATCGCCGCCAACGCCGGTCGCGACAGCATGCGCCCCCAGCCCGCCCTGTTCCGCCTGCCGGTCCTCCCCGGCGAACCCCAGGACATCCGCGACCAGCTGGTCTCAGCCCTGCACGTCCTGTCGGGAGAGGACCGCCGCATCCTGCTGCTCATCGGCGAAGGCTTCACCGCCGGAGAGGTGGGCGAGATGCTGAGCCTGCGAGCGGCGGCGGTGCGCAAGCGCGTCAGCCGAGCCCGGCGGCGCATCAGGGAGACGACCCATGCCGCCTGAGCAACCCCGACGACGCGACGTGGACGAGCTGATCATGGCCCTGGAGACGCCCCCAGCCCCGCTGGAGGCCCCGGCCTGGCCCGAGGAGGCGTCCGCCGCCGCGCCCAGCCCGCAGCAGCCCTGGCGACGCTGGGCCTGGCTGCCCGCCCTGGCGGGCGCCGCGGCGCTGGGGATCATCTTCCTGCGCGCCCCTCAAGACCCAGACCTCGCGCCCATCCGCGCCGACGGGCGGCGCGGCACCGCCAGCGCGACCCTGCCGCGGCTGGATCTGCAGCTGGCGGTGGAGCGCGAGGGGCAGGCTCAGCGGCTGGGCTCCGATGCTTCGGTGGCGCTGGGCGAGCGCGCCCTGTTCCGCCTGGCCAGCAGCGCGCCCACCGCCGCCAGCCTGTGGGCGGAGGCCCCTTCCGGCACCGAGCCCATCGCCCAGGTGCAGCTGGGCGAGCAGCCTCTGGAGCTGCGCGACGGCAGTGGACTGCTGGCCTGGGAGTTCGATCATCCCGGCACCACCTGCTTCGTGGCCTCACCCGAGCCCATGCCCACCTGCAGGCCACCGGCCTGCGTGCGCGTCTGCCTGGAGGCCCGGTGAGCCTCCCGCTGCCCGCCCTCTTCGCCAGCGTCGCCCTCGCCGGGCCGCGCGGCGTGGTGAGCCAGGCCGAAGATCCCCAGGGCCTCGACCAGGTGTGGGCTCCCCGCCGCGTGGCGCTGGTGGTGGGGCTCGACAGCTACGAGGACCCCGCCCTGGGCAGCCTGCAGTTCGCCGCCAAGGACGCCCAGGACCTGGCCGCTGTGCTCCGGGATCCCCGCTGGGGTGACTTCGACCAGGTGCGGGTGCTCACCGGCCAGGCCAGCCGCGACCAGCTCTGGCAGGCCTTGCACCAGGCCAGCCGCGACCTGCACCGGGACGACACCTTCCTGCTGTACTTCGCCGGCCACGGCACCCTCGACCTGGCGGGCGGGCGCACCTCGCTGTACCTGCTGCCCTCCGAGGCCCGCCTGCACCGCGCCCCTGTGGAGGGCATCGCGCTGGACGATCTCGAGCAGGAGCTGCAGGCGCTGGGGGCCCAGCGGCGGGTGCTGGTGGTGGACGCCTGCTACGCGGGCAGCGGCCGCTCCAGCCTGGCTCCGGGGGTGGTCCAGCAGCTCGACCTGCTGCGCGGTCCCATCCCCACGCCCCAGGTCCAGCCCATCAGCCGCTACGACGCGCGCCTGTTCGCTGCCCACCACGACCAGCCCGCCATGGAAGACCCGCAGCTGCAGAACGGCGTCTACACCCACTTCCTGCTGCGGGCGCTCACCGGCGCTGGTGATCTCGACGGCGACGGCCTGGTGGACGTGCTCGAGGCCCACGCCTGGGCCCGCGACGCCACGCTGGACTTTACCCTCGGCGCCCAGGTGCCCTGGATCCGCGCCACCCTGGTGGGCCGCGACGCCATCTACCTGGCCGGCGATCCAGCCCAGCGCGGCGAAGCCGAGCGGGCCCTGCTGGTGGGGGTGGAGCTGCTGCCCGCCGGAGCTGTGCTGAGCATCGACGGCCAGCCTCGCGGCGGCGGATCGCTGCTGCCGGGCGCCCACCGCCTGGAGCTGTAGCGCTTCGACGAGCCGCTGCTGGCCGCCGACATCTGGATCCAGGCCGGGGAGCGGCTGGACGTGTCCAGGATGCTGCGAGAGCGCGCCACCAGCTGGCAGCTGGGCCTCGGCGTGGGCTGGCTGCCCACCAGCCAGGCCACGCCCATGTGGGCGGCGGGCCAGGAGGGCTGGTGGTGGCCCCCCCCCGTGTGCCGGGGGCGCGGGGGGGAGGGGCGGGAAACCCGCAGGGGGCTGGGCCCCCGGGCCCGGCGCCAGGACTGGGTCTTTCCCAACGGCGAGGCCATGGCCAGGGGCGCGTGGATCCGGGGCGACCAGCTGCGCTTCGGTCCCTCGGCTGGCCTGGGCCTGCTGTGGCGCCTGCCCACCGATCACGACCCCCAGCTGGGGCCGCTGGTCGCCGCGGGCCTGCACACGGAGCTCGCCTTCGACAGGATCTGGCTGGCCCTGGACCCCGAGCTGCACATGGTACCCCTGGACGAGAGCCCCTCCGTCTACCCCTCGCTGGGGCTGTCCGCGGGGCTGTCGAGATAGACCCGTCACAGATCAGGTGCCCTCCAGGTATCCCCCCCTGGAGGCACCATGATGAGCACCATCACCCACGACAGCGCGCGGCCCGCGGGCCTGGACGGGCGCCAGCGCCTGCTGGTCCCCCTGGGGTCGCTGGAGGGCGAGGCTCCGGCTTCCTGTCCCGTCTGCGGGGCCGATCGCGAGCCCATGGGCGAGGGTGGGCATTATCGCTGCGGCGCGGGCTGGCCCCCGGGCGCCGAGCCGCGCCCCTGCCGCGAGCCACCCGCGTTCCTGGTGCTGGCGCTGCTGCGAGCCTGGTGCCGCGGCCATGAGCTGTATCGAGCAGCGGCCTTCCTGCGCCGCTCCCTGACCCGGTGTGCGCAGGCGGACCCTGCCCCCGCGCGCCTGCCCGCCTGGCTGCTGCCCAGCCGCAGCTGGAGCGAGCCACCCCTGAGCTGCCCCAGCTGCACCGCCATGGTGGCCGCCATGGAGCCGGGCCGCTGGTACTACCGCTGCGGCGCGCTGCTGCTGGAGCTGCCCGGTGACGAGCCCGGCCTGGGGGGCAGCTGGCGGGCCTGCGAGCCTTGCCGGCGGCCCCCGGTGCGGCGCATCCTGGAAGCCCTGGGCAGCATGCCGGACTGCCCGCTGGACGCGGCGCAGCTGCACAGGCTGCGCTCCCTGGTGGTGGACGGCCGCTGGGTATAGACCTCGGGGGGTGACCTCCCGGGCAGGCGCAGCGCGACTGAAGGCCTGCGAGGCGGGTAGATAGAAACATGCGCGCCTGGGGTTCCCACTGGGAGCCCCCCGCGTGTTTCACCGGTGAGCATCCCCGATGGAGACGCTGCCATGACCCCGCTCCTCCCCCTGGGCGCCCTGGCCCTGTTGGCCGCCGCCCCCACCGCGGTGGCCCAGCCCGTAGACGCCAGCGCCCCCGCCTACGCCCTGCTGGTGGGCTCCAACCGGGCGGGCCCCGGGCAGCAGCCCCTGGAGCACGCCCTGGACGACGCCTGGCGCGTGCGGGACGTGCTGGTGGAGCTGGGCGGCTACGACCCGGACCACATCATGTTCCTGGGCGACCCGGAGCTGGGCCACCTGCTCTTCGCGCTGGACGCCCTCGACGACAAGCTCACCGACCTGAGCCTGCGCGAAGAGGGCGCGGTCTTCTTCTTCTACTACTCGGGCCACGCCAAGGCCCAGGCCCTGAACCTGGGCGACGAAGAGCTGCCCCTGGACGAGCTCAAGCACCGCCTGGAGTCCATGCAGGCCAAGGTCACGCTGGTGGTGCTCGACGCCTGTCAGGCAGGAGCCCTGTCCCAGGTCAAGGGTGCCGAGCCCGCAGCGGACTTCTCCTACAACGCCGCCGCCGGGCTCAACACCCAGGGCATGGCGGTGCTCGCCTCGTCCAGCGCCACCGAGCTGTCCCAGGAGTCCACCGAGCTGGGCGGCAGCTACTTCACCCACCACCTGGTCACCGGCCTGCGCGGCGCCGCCGACAAGGACCAGGACGGCCAGGTCACCCTGTCGGAGGCCTACACCTACGCCTACCACCGCACCCTCATCTCCACCTCGGCCACGGCGGTGGGCAAGCAGCACGTCACCCTGGAGACCGACCTGCGCGGCAAGGGCGAGATGATCCTCTCCCACCCGGGCCGGGCCAGCGCGCGGGTGAGCTTCCCCGAGGCCCTCGGCGCCGAGGTGCTGCTGCATCGCACCGACAGCCAGACGGTGGTGGGCGAGCTGATCAAGGCCGCGGGCAGCCCGCTGGGATTGGCCCTGGTGCCCGGCCGCTACGGCGCCCTGGTGCGGCAGGGCGACGAGCTGCGCCGCTGCGAGCTCGAGCTCTCGGAGGGCGCCGACCTGGTCTTCTCCACCCAGGGCTGCGAGCTGGTACCCATCGTCACCCAGGTAGACACCAAGGGCGATCTCGAGGTGGACGACAGGCTGGAGCACCTGATGGTGGAGCTGTCCATCGGCGGTGGTCCCTACGACGAGAGCGCCTACACCGACACCCTCAGCGCCTTCGGCTTCGACCGCCCCGGCGCCTGGCTCCTGCCGGGCGTGGTCATGCTCAACGCCTCGGTGAGCTACTCACCCCACCGCCTGCTCTCGGGGGTGCTCACCCTGGGCAACCTGGACAGCGACTCCTGGTCCCGCGAGATGGCGGGCCTTGAAGACCAGACCCACAGCGAGAGCTTCTCCTGGGTCACCTGGCGCGGCAGCCTGCAGGCCCGCGGCAGCTACCCCCTGCTGCGCGGCTGGCTGGTGCCCTACCTGCAGGCGGGCGGTGGCCCGGCCGCGGTGGACACGCGCTTTCGAAGCGATGACGGCGACACCGACGAGTGGCAGTGGGGCTGGCATGTCACCGGCGGCGCCGGGCTGCAGCTGATGCCCACCATCGGCAGCTGGCGCTACGCGGGGGCCTTCCTGCAGCTGGAGACCAGCTACGCCCCCGTGCTCGAGAACCTCATCGGCGATGTGCACGACAGCGGCCGCAACGCCGTGCTCGTCGGCATCCGCGGCGGCTTCTAGGTATCGGAGGAGAGCATGCACTTCCGGAACACACGCGCGCTGGCCCTGGCCACCATGGGCGTCACCATGCTCGCCGGCTACGACTCCTGCGGCGACGACCTGCTCCAGGACCCCGGCTTCGACATGTGGTGCGGCGAGCAGCTCTGCGGCTGGGAGGTGGAGAAGGGCGAGGTGGAGAAGGTCGCCACCTGGCACGAGAGCGACTACGGCGCCTCGCTGGTGGGCGAAGATGTGGTGCTCGGGCAGCTCGCCGACATCACCCAGTCCGACGCCAGCTGCATCTACTTCACCCTGCTGGCCCAGGCCGACGAGGGCGCCACCCTCACCCTCGAGATGGACTTCATGGACGACGGCAGCGCGGAGTACAGCCACGAGATCCCAGCCGAGAACTGGGAGAACATCGGCTACCACGTCACCCCGCCCGAGTACTACAGCGGCGTGCGCTTCCGCATCCGCAAGAGCGGCGAGCCCCGGGCCGTCATCGCCCAGCTGCGCGCCCAGGCCGAGGGCTCCGACGAGTGCACGGCGGACCCGCTGCCCATGAGCGACCGGCCCGACGGCGCCCAGTGCGGCGACGGCCCGGACTGCGAGGGCGGCGCCTGCGTCGAGGTGCAGGTGCTCGCCTCCTGGGAGGACCCCTGGTACGTGGCCACCTGCGGCGAGTGCGAGAGCTGGTACTCCTGCTCCGACGGCCAGGTCTGCGGCGTGGAGTTCGGCGAGCAGGACTACCCCTACCAGGGCTGCGGCGAGCCCGCCCGCCACGTGCTCGGCGAGGCCTGCGCCTTCGACGAAGAGTGCGCCACCGGCGTCTGCTGCGAGGGCCAGTGCTGCGAGTGCTGCGAGGGCGGCGCCGCCTGCGATGACGGCGCCGTGTGCAACCGCCGCCCGGCCTACGAGGGCGACGCCGCCATCGGCATCATGCCCTTCATGTGCAGCGCCGCGGCCGGCCTGCGCGCCAGCGGCGAGCACTGCCTGGGCGACTCCGATTGTGCGAGTGGGACCTGCGAAGCCGAGCAACAGCTCAAGCTCTGCGACGCCGGCGGCCGCCGCTGCGAGCAGACCAGCGACTGCCCCTGGGCCGACTGGCTGGCCAGCTGCGTCACCCTCGGCGCCGACGACGGCGTGTGCCAGTAGCCCCATGACACCCGCCCCGGTGGAGATCTACCGCCGGTATGGCCCAGCGCTGCTGCGAAAGTGCGAGCGCATGCTCGGAAACCGCCCCGACGCAGAGGACGTGGTGCAGACGCTGTTCATCGATCTGCTGCGCAAGGGCCGCACCGACGTGGACCTGCCCTACCTCTACCGGGCCGCCACCAGCCGCTGCCTCAACCGCATCCGCGACCACCGGCGCCGAAGCGAGCTGCTGGCCCAGCACGGCGAGGTGCTGCTGGGCACCCGTCCGGGTCAGCCCGACGAGCGGGCCATCAGCGTCGACCTGCTGACCCGCCTGGTGGACCAGCTCGACGGCCGATCTGCCGAGATCATGGTCTACCGGCACCTGGACCAGATGACCGGCGACGAGATCGCTGCCCTGATCGGCGTGAGCCGGCGGGCGGTGACCAAGCGCCTGACCAGGATCCGCGCCGCCCTCGAGGTGCTCGCGGCCAACGGCGGAGGTGAGGCATGAACGCCTGCCACGAGCCCATCTCCTGGCTCCGGCTGGAGCACTACCACCTGGGCGAGCTGCCTCCCCAGGAGCGCGCCCTGGTGCAGAGCCACCTGCAGGGCTGCCCCTGCTGCGCGACCCAGCTGCAGGAGATCGAAGACGACGCCCGCACCCTGCCGCCCTTGCCCGTGCCCCTACCCGAGCTGAGCAACCCCTGGTGGCGCCGCTGGCAGCTGCTCGTCCCCGCCGCAGCGGCCCCCGCATTCGCCGTCGCCCTGGCCCTCCTCGTGCTGCTACCTCCCGAGCAAGGCGACATCCCAGGCTCACGCGTGGCCTACAAGGGCGGCGAGCTGGCCATCGCCCTGGTGCGCGAGCGAGCCGGCACCATCCAGCAGGATCCCGCCAGCTACATCGACGGCGACCGCATCAAGGTGCTCATCAGCACGCCTCCTGGCGAGCACAGCTGGGACCTGGCCCTCTTCCAGTCCGACGAGGTCTTCTTCCCCCTGCAAACCGGCACCCTGCAGGGCCGCAACCGCGCCCCCGTGGGCGCCTTCCGCCTCACCGGCCCCGGCGACGCCACCATCTGCGCCCTGGTGGGCGCCCCCCCCGAGCGCGCCCTCCTCCAGCAGCAGGGCCCGCCCGCCCTGGGCGAAGGCGCCGCCTGCCTGACGCTGGCGCAGGTGGCGGAGTAGGCGCCAGACCGGACACGATCCCCCACTCAAAATGTTGAACCCAGGATCACGTCCGCAATTCCGGTCACGATCGTCAACTCAACCGGTTGAACCCCAGATCATGTCCGCAATACCGGACGCGATCGCCAACTCAACATTTTGAACAGCTGATGGCGTCCGCCCGACCGCATCACCACCACCCCCGAGCACAACAGCCAGGGAAGCAGACAAGCCCCCGAGGGCCCGGGGGGGGCGGGGGCATCTGCACGGGCCCCAGGCTGTTGTGCTCGGCGCCCCGCCACCAGCACTTCCCGCCAGCCAAGCGCCCACCACCCCTGCACTTTCACCATCGAGATCCTTGGCGCGAAGTAGCCGCAGCCACCGGCACCTCTCGCCAGCCACCATTCCGCCGACAGGACCAGGGTTCAGGGCTCCGGGCAGCCCACCAAGGCCGCTCTGCCTGGTGCCTTCCTGCTGGTGGCTACTTCGCGCCATGTACCTTGCGGCTGCCGAGAGGGGTCGGTGGGCGCTTCAACTTCACCAACAACGCCATTGGCGCGAAGTAGCCGCAGCCACCACCATCTCTGGCCAACCACCACCCTCCGAACACAACAGCCAGGGAAGCAGACAAGGCTCCGAGGGCTCGGGGGGGGCGGAGGCGTCTGCACGGGCCAAGCGCCCCCAGACCTGCAACTTCACCACCGAGGTCCTTGGCGCGAAGCAACGACTTCCACCAGCTTCGACCGACAGCCACCAACCCAGCTCGGCGCCCCGCCACAGGCCTCACCCGGCAGCCACCATCCCGGCTCGGCGCCGACCACCCCAGGCGTCGAAAACGTCGAAAACGTCGAAAACGTCGAAGTCCGCTTCGTCACCCTTCGACACTTCGACACTCTCGAACTCTCGAAAGCCCTCTTTCGACTGGCACGCGCCTTGCTCCCCTAAGGGCAGACCACAAGACAAGGAGCTCCCATGCGCGCCTGGCACCTGCGCCTGTCATCCGACGGCCGGCATCCCATGTTCCCCAGCGAGCAGCGGCTCCGCGCCGCCGTGCGCGCCCTCGCCCGCACCGCCGGCGGCGAGCTGGCCCTGTTCTGCATCGTGGACGACCACGTGCACGTGGTCCTGTTCTGCGAGCGCAAGGTGGCAGGCCACCGCGCGCGCGGGCTGTCCAGGGTCCTCGGTGCCATGGCCGCGGTGCCCCTCGAGCCCGCCTTCATCAAGCCCGTAGAGACGCGGCGGCACATGGAGTGGCTGCTGCGCTACGTGCTCGACCAGCCCGACCACCACGGCCTCGCCCAGCAGCCCGCCCTGTGGACGGGGAGCTGCTTCGCCGACATCGTCGGGGCGCGCGCCCTCCCGGGCCTGCAGCTGCGCCTGCACGACGCGCTGCCCCGCTTCCAGCTCTGGCAGGCCTGCAAGGTGGTGGGGCTCGACCAGCACCAGCTCGCCCCGCTGCCCCTGGTCCAGGTCCGCGCCCTCGGCGCGCCGCGCGCGCTGCAGGCCGCCACCGCGGCCCTGGCCGTGGGCCCGGACCTGACCGGCACCACCGCCGCAGAGGTAGCAGCCCGCAGCCTGGCCGTTCACCTCGCCACCCAGGCGGATATCCCCCCCGGCGAGCAGTGCTGGGCCCTGCAACGAACCAGCCGCCAGCTCCGCCGCCTGCGCGCCAGCCCCCCCGATCCCCAGCTGCTCCTCACCGCCCGCCGCCACCTGGCCCTCGAAGAAGCAGCGGGCAGCCCGGCCGCCAGGGCCCGCAGCGCCTGACGGGCCAGGAACGAGGAAGAAACCCGCACCCAGAACGCCCAAGGTATAGTGGCCACATGACAGAAACAGTACGTTCGCGCCTCATTTCTTCCGCGCATGCAGCGCCGTTCCTGTGGACCGCCCTGGCGCTGGGCGTTGCCTGTCCGGGCCCCGAGAAGCCCGAGGACACAGCCTCCGAATGCGAGCCCGTGAGTGAGATCCCCTACGACGGAGTGGACCAGGACTGCGACAGAGAAGATCTGACAGACGTTGACGGCGATGGATACGACGCCACCGAGGTGGGTGGAGACGATTGCGATGACGAGGTTGGACGCATCCACCCAGGAGCACCGGAGTACTGCAACGGCTACGATGACGACTGCGACGGACTGGTTGATCTCGAGGACACGGAGGACATCACCAGCACCCTGACCGTGTACGCCGATCAAGACGGCGATGGCTTTGGTACCGCGGAGACTGCGGAACAGGCCTGTGACCTGGAGTCAGGCTGGTCGCTCGTTGATGGCGACTGCGACGACAGCGCAGCGGAGATCAACCCCGACGTGGAAGAGGCCTGCGAGGACGGCATCGACAACAACTGCAGCGGCTGGGATGCGAACTGCTCGACACCGACCGTCATCGAGGCCAGCGCCAAGTTCACCGGTGAGAACGAAGGCGATTTCGCTGGCGGCGGCCTCGGATCCGGGGACTTCGATGGCGACGGCTTCTCCGACTTCCTCGTCGGTGCCCACACGGAGAACAGCGCGGGCGAGGAGGCAGGGGCCGCCTACCTGGTCCTCAACGCAGACATCGAGTGGTGATGACCCCACACGCCGCCAGAGCGGACACGATCCCCCACTCAACATTTTGAATCCCAGATCATGTCCGCAATTCCGGTCACGTTCGCCAACTCAACCGGTTGAACCCCGGATCATGTCCGCAATTCCGGACACGATCGCCAACTCAACATTTTGAACAGCGGATCGTGTCCGCCCACCTCGCCATGGCCACCACCACCGTCCGAGCACAACAGACAGGGAAGCAGACTGGCCTCCGAGGGTCCAGGGGGGGGGGCGGAGGCGTCTGCACGGGCCCCAGGCTGTTGTGTTAGGCCCCCCCCCACCAACAATTCCCCCCCGCCAACCCCCCACCCCGCAACCACCATAACCACCGACGTCATTGGCGCCAAAAAACCACAGCCC
>CAZEJJ010000104.1:0-25996 GCA_964512185.1 uncultured Enterobacterales bacterium
CACATGGTGGGCCAGTGGGTGGAGCCTGGGGGAGGCCTGCCCCCCGCCGGCAAGTCCGGCCGCGACCTGGTCCAGAACCTCTGCAAGGCCGACGGCCGGACATTCGTGACCAGCACGCCGGGCTAGGCGAAGAGCCTGCGGGGTCATGCCCCCGATTCTGAGACGCCTCGGCGGGTCATGCCCCACAAACTGAGGCAGTTGGGCTCCGCGAACCGAACGACTGGACCGTACAACGCCGGTTTTCGCAGGACCCCGCAGGCAAGATCACCCGAGCTGCCTCAGAAACAGGGGCATGACCAGAAGAGCTGTTCCAAGAAGCGGGGCATGACCCGGAGGGGCACCACGCGACAGTCTCGACGGCTCCCAATGGCGCCCGGCCCACGCGTCCCGTATCCTCCCAGATCGGAGGATCCACGATGACGCGCCTGCTGACCCACGCCACGACGCTCGCCCTGCTGCTGCTGCCTGGCTGCGACCGCTGCGGCGGCCCCGACGACGACACTGCCCAGCCCGGCTACGCCTCGGCCTGGGTGCTCATGGAGGCGGGCCAGGCACACCAGGGTCCGCTCGCCCTCGCCGTGCCCGGCGACATGGTGCTGGAAAACGACCTGGCGCGCTTCACCCTGCAGCAGCCCGGCCGGGCCATCGCCCTCAACCCCTTCGGCGGCACGCTCATCGACGCGGGGGTGGTGGACGAGCAGGGGGGCGCCTGGGATCGCTTCGGTGAGCTGGGCCTGTTCCTCAACGCGGCCTTCACCATGGACCCGGACAGCATGGAGATCATCGACGATGGCGCCAGCGGCGAGGCCGTGGTGCGCTTCTCCGGCCCGGCGGCGCGCTCCGGCTACATCGACGCTCCGGTGGGCCTGGAGCTGATGATGGGCCTGGAGCTGCCCATCGACACGCTGGACGTGCCCCCCTGGCAGATCAGCGTCACCTACCGGCTGCCCGCCGACCAGCGCCACCTGCTCATCGAGGTGGAGGTGGAGAACAGCGGCAGCGAGTCCACCCCCATGGCGCCGGCCTGGATGCAGCACGGCGGCCTGGCCGAGAACTACTACCCGGCGCTGGGAGGCTTCACCACGCTGCCCACCACCACCCTGGGCGCCCTGCTGCCCCTGTCCGACGAGACCGCCTACGGCTTCGCGCCGCTGCCCTACCAGCCGGGCACCCACAGCTCGGCCTACATGGCCGGGGGCTCGGTGCTGCTTGAAGGCGTCAACCTGTTCGAGGTGCTGGACTGGCCCGACGCCGCCCCGGTGCTGCTCGCCCCTGGAGAGAGCTACGCCTTCGACGCCACCTTCGTCGCCTCCGACGACCTCTCCGGCGTGCTGTCCGTGCTGCGCTCCCTGGCTGAACAGCCCGAGGAGCTGGCTACCATCAGCGGGACCGTCACCGTGGAAGGCACGGCAGCGGCGCTGCCCTACACCGCCATCGTGGCCCGCGACCCCGACACCCGCGAGCTGCTCTCCGCCACCCGGGCCGACGCGGACGGGGCCTACTCCCTGCAGTTGCCCAGCGGCCCGGCGGAGCTGCTGTGGGCTCGCACCGGTTGGCCCTTCGCCGGCGGGAGCGACGAGCCAGAGCTGCGCGAGGTGGCCGCCCAGGGCAGCCTCACCGAGGATCTGCAGCTGCCCGAGACGGGCATCCTCATGGCCAGCGTCGTGGACAGCGAAGGCGATCCCCTGCCCGCCCGCCTGGCCGTGGTGGGCTTCGATCCCAGCCCCAGCCACGCGGCCTTCGACTGGCGCGACCTGGATCCCCTGCCCCCCGGAGTCTCCGCCCTGGTGGACCTGCCCCCCGCGGGCAGGGCCTTCTACCTGGAGCCGGGTGAGTACGATCTCGTCTTCACCCGCGGCATGGAGTACGACGCGGTGATCGAGCCGCTGATCATCGCCGGCGGCGAGGAGACCCAGGTGCAGGTCACCCTCAACCGGGTGCTGGACACCGAGGGCATGCTCTCGGGCGACTTCCACAACCACTCCGCCGCCGGCCCCGATCTCATCTGCACCGACACAGAGCGGCTCTACAACCTGGCCGCCGAGGGCCTGGAGGTGCGGGCGGAGACCAACCACGCCTTCGTCACCGACCTGTCGGAGCTCACCGCCGAGCTGGGGCTGGATCCCTGGCTCGCCAGCATCCCCAGCCAGGAGATCACGCCCTTCGACTACGGGCACTTCAGTGTCTTCCCCATGGACCACGAGCCCAGCGCCGCCAACGGCGGGGCCTTCGACTGGGAGGGCGTGTCCCCCACTGAGATCTTCGACTGGGCCCAGCAGCAGGACCACGACACGGTGGTGCACATCTACCACCCGCGAGCCATCCCCACGTCCTTCGAGGCCCAGAACTTCTTCACCGTGCTCGACCTGCTCTACGACGAAGACGGCTGGTACTTCGGCCCCGATGCCTACGATCCCATGGGCACCGGCCTGCCGGGGGACGCCCTGATGTTCGGTCCCGGCTTCACCGCCATGGAGGTGATGACCTGGATGAACGTGCAGGGCCTGTCAGACTGGTTCAACCTGCTGTCTGCCGGCTACGTGTTCACCGCCACCGCCAACTCGGACACCCACACGCTGCGGGTGGAGTCCAGCGGCTGGCCGCGCAACTTCGTGCAGGTGGGCAGCGACGATCCCGCCATGCTGGACGTGGACGCGTACGTGGAGGCCGTCAACAGCCAGCGGGTCTCGGGGTCCTTCGGCCCCCTGGTCACCCTGGAGGCCGCCACCGCGAGCGGCAGCGCCAGCGCCGAGCAAGGCGAGCTGCTCTCCACCGGCGGCGAGATGGTGATCCTGGACGCCCGCGTGCAGGCCGCGCCCTGGGTGCCGGTGGACACGCTGGACATCTACGCCGACGGCACCCTCGTCTACAGCGAGGCCCTGGCCATGGCCGAGGTGCCCGGCGCGGAGGGCGGCGTGCGGCGCGAGCAGATCGTCAGCCTGGAGATCACGCTGACCCAGGACAGCTACCTGGCCGCCGTGGTCTCCAGCGAGAGCGGGCTGTTCCCCTACGTGCCCTACAACGAGTCCGATGACGACGAGCTGACCCTCGAAGACCTGCGCGCCGGCGCGGTGGTGGATCCGGCGCAGCCCTTCGGCTTCGCCAACCCCATCTTCATCGACGCCGACGGCGACGGCCTGATCACCCCTTCGCACAACCTGCGCGCCCTGGACCACGACAGCTACCGCTGGGAGGATCGGCTGGCACCGTATTAAAGGACCAGCCGCCCTCCGCAGGTCAGAAGCATGGTACTGCAGCGCATCAAAGACATCTTCGCTACGCCCCAGGAAGCCACGAGTCTCGACGGCGCCCGTCCGGGCAAGGCCATCCTGGTGGGCACGGTGGAAGCCGGAGACGAAGCCCTCTCCTCACCGCTTCGCCGCATCCACTGCGTGGCCTTCTACTACAAGAGCATCTGGATGCCTCCGGCCAAGAGCAACGACGCACCCAGCGAGCACACCAAGGCCGCGGTCTACGCCGCGGGCTTCCTGCTGCGCATGGCAGACGGCGCCGTGCAGGTGCTGCCCCCGGCGGGCGACGAGTTCGGCGCCGGAGACCACCAGCAGCTGCTGGCCCAGGGGCTGCCCGGCTACATGGCCAGCGAACAGCTGGTCAGACCCGGCGACCGCGTCCGACTGCACGGCAAGCTCAGCCTCGAGGGCGAGCTGCCCGCGCTGGAGCTCAAGCGCATGGACATCCTCGAGCAGACCAGCTCCGAGGAGGCCGCGGGCAACCGCCGCCAGCGCCGCGCCCAGCGCCGCAAGAACAAGCGCAAGCGCTAGGAGCCTGTGCATACCTCATCCGCTGCGCGCCCCGATCCGATGGCGGCTGCGGGCCCGGCTTGCATTGACGACACGTGTGTAGCAATTGACGTGCTGAAGCCACCCGTTACGGACGCCTTCAGCCGACGATACTGCGCCGGACCCCCATCCGCGGTCGCCTCGAGCCGCTCGCCAGGATTCGGCACCGGCGTCACGGATCCCTGCGTTCGCAGGGTCCGCGCCGCCTATGCCCTACAGGCTCCTAGTCCACCCGCTCCAGCACCCAGCCCGTCACCAGGTCGCGGTACTCCTGGGATGACGCGGCCAGCTCGTCGCCGGTGGTCTCGCCTACCTGCTCAAGGAAGTCGCTGTACTGGCTCTCGGTGAATTCCAGCGGGTTGACGCAGCAGTGGTCGGGGTTGGCGTCATCGTCCCAGTAGTCGGAGAGGTGATCGACGGCCGAGAAGCTCCAGTTGAGCACGTTGCGGTGGCCGGCGATCTGCATCCACTCGTCGACGGGATCGTCGCTCTCGCCGAAGTAGTACGTGTAGTCGTCGTGATCCTGCAGCACC
Organism: uncultured Enterobacterales bacterium; assembly: GCA_964512185.1. Lineage (GTDB taxonomy): Bacteria > Myxococcota_A > UBA796 > UBA796 > JAFGLY01 > CAZEJJ01. The sequence continues at coordinate 4,334 of CAZEJJ010000104.1, forward strand.
TGGTAGTAGCGCTCGGTCTGCTCGCGGTACACGCGGGTGTCCTGGGCGCCCCACATGTGCAGCACCGGCGCTTCGAGACCACCCTCCAGGAAGGTGGGGCCGTCGAAGAGGGTGGTGTCCAGGAAGTAGCCCTCGGGGAAGTCGGTGCCCGTGCCCACGGCCAGCACACTCTCGATGCTGTCCAGGCCGCTCTCCAGGATCATCCCCGGGAGCTCGCTGGCCCAGCCGGTCTGGCCCGCCAGCCAGGAGGTGGGGATGGCTCCGGTGGAGTAGCCGTAGGGGATGACCGTGGAGGCGCCGATCCCCAGCCCCTCCAGGTAGGTCATGGCGCCCTCCGCGTCCTCGAGCACGTTGGAGCGCGAGACCTCGCCGCTGGAGATGCCGAAGCCACGGTAGGTGTAGATGAGCACGTTGGCGCCCATGCTCCACAGCGACACCGCCCGGTACCAGTAGCGGAACAGGTCGCCCGAGTTGCCGTGCTGGTAGAGGAAGGTGACCTCGCTGTCCACCAGCGGGCAGTCGGACGCCGGGCAGTCAGCGGGGGCGGGGATGTACACCGCGTGGATGTACTCGCCGCTGGCAGGCGGCATGGCGTCGGACAGCAAGAGGCCGCTGGGGACCTCGATGTACAGCCGTCGCTCGGCGCTGTCTTCATCGATCCAGCTCGGCGGATCGCTGCCCCCGTACAGGGGAAGCATGTGGTAGTCCTCGATGCTGCCGGCGCCGTTTTCGTCCCAGAACAGCGCGTCGAGGGTGTTGTCGGTGCAGCCGGTGAACAGGACCAGCGGGAGCAGGGGGGTGACGCGGTTCATGGCTGCTCCTCCTGGGTGTCGGGCGGCTCGGGGGCGGGTTCTTCCGCAGCGGGCGGCCCGGGGGCGGGTTCTTCCGCAGCGGGCGGCTCGGGGGCGGGTTCTTCCGCAGCGGGCGGCTCGGGGGCGGGCTCTTCAGGGGCGGTCTCGACGGGAACGGGCGCCTCGGGAGCCGCCCGCGACAGCTTGGGCCGGGTGTTGACGTCCCAGCTCATGCCAATCATCGGCGTGAAGGCCCCCAGCCACTTGTCCTCTTCGTCGTTCTCCACCAGGTAGATCCACTGCAGGCCGCTGCCGTAGGTGTTGGCCGCAGCCTCGAGCCAGCTGGCCTCGAGGGTGAGCCGGTAGTGCTCGCCGGCCATGAACTCCAGCCCGACATGGGGCGCCAGCGAGAGCCAGTTGCTGCGCTCGAAGGGCCGATAGCCGTTGTAGGCCGCCATGACGCCGACGTAGGGCGCCACGAAGCGATAGCGATACGCGCCGGTGACCCCCAGGCCGGGGATGAACATGTTGCCCGTCTCGAAGTCGGACAGCCACACCAGCTTGGCGTCGGTGACCACCGACCAGCCTTGGTCGTCGGGCTGCTCCATGAGCCCCGGCTGGATGGGCGCCCAGTGCAACCCCGCTTCCAGGTGCATGGGGATGCTGGGAACCAGGGGTGCCGTGAGGTTGTAGCCCAGCGAGATGTCCATGTCGTCGCGCAGGCCGTAGCGGCCGCCGAGGAAGAGCACGGGCATGGGTGCCGGAGCATCCAGCGCAGTGGTGATGGGCCCTCCGAGGGAGAGCTCGCCCGCCGCGTGGGCTCTTCCCACGGTGTGCGTGCGATGGGTGGCGGTACAGGACGCCAGCAGCAGCGCAGCCGGCAGGACGATGAGCTTTCGATGCAAGGGCACCCTCCCGGAGAGCCGGGAGTATACCAGCCAGGGACCGACGAGGGGGCCGGACCGGGGGGATCGATCTGCGAAACACCGCATTGGTCCGAGCTGTATCTGTGCCCACAACCATCGGGGCGGCCTCGCGGCCATGCTGTCTGCCTGCCCAGAAGAGATCAGCATGCCATCGTCACGTCGTGGATCCACCGCCACCGAGTACGCCTTGATCGCCGCCCTGGTGGCGCTGGTGGTCGTCAGCGGCGTCGGCCTGCTGGGTACCTCTCTGCAGGATCTGTACGACGACGTGGCCTTGAAGGTGGACGCCGCCCTGCCTTGATCTCGGGCCAGGCGCTCCTCCGCGGAGCGGGCCATCTACGATCCGACCGAGCTGGACTGGACCCGGTCAGCTCCGCGGCCTGAAGTCGGTGAAGAGGCGCATGACCCGGAACGGGGCGGCGAAGCGCAGCAGCAGCAGCAGCACCAGGCTCCACACCGCGATCATGCCCAGCGCCAGGAACACGGGCCCCGGGGAGCGCCTGGATAGCCAGCGGTGGCGGCGGGGATCACCACCAGGAGCAGCGGCGCGCCGAATCCCGCCAGAAAACCATGAAGTCCTCCCGATCAGCACGATCCCCATGGGATGCCCCGGGTCGCGGCCATGACACGATAGGTTCTTCCCATGCCCCCCACCGACCAGGCGCTGCGCGAGTGTCCCCACTGCGGGGCGCGGGTCTCGCTCCCCGCCGGCCGCATCAGCGAGATGTGCTCCTTCTGCGACACGCCCCTGGTGGCCTGGGACGGCCACCAGGAGCCGGTGGACAGGGTCGCCCCCTTCGTGCTCGACAGGCGCCAGGCCAACCAGCGGCTCCGCCAGCACCTGCGCGGCCACACCTGGGCTCCCACCAGGCTGAAGCGCCTCGATCCCGAGGACCTGCACGGCGTGCTGGTGCCGTTCTACTGCTACGACGCCGACGCCCGCTCCCGCTACAGCGCCAGGGTGGGCATCTACTGGTACCGCACCGAGACCTACACCGTGGTGGTCAACGGCAAGACCCAGATCCGCACCCGCACGGTGCGCGAGACCGAGTGGTTCCCCACCTCGGGCACCCACGTGGCCTCCTACCGCGATCACCTGGTGAGCGGCTCCCGGGGCTTGCCCGAGGCGGAATCCAACGAGCTGGAGCCCTTCGACCTGGGGCTGGCCCGGCCCTTCGCCCCGGGCCTGGTGGCCGGCTGGCCCGCAGAGCTGCCCGACGTCACCCACGCCGAGGCGCGCCAGGTGGCCACCCAGGAGCTGGCGGGGCTGGAGAACTCCGCCATCGGCAAGTTCCTGCCCGCCAACACCTACGCCGACGTCAAGAACGACACCACCATGGACGTGGGCGAGGTGCGCCTGGTGCTGCTGCCCGTGTACACCGCCACCTACAAGCACAAGGGCAAGGAGATGCGCCTGCTGGTCAACGGCCAGACGGGCGAGGTGGTGGGCAAGGTGCCCAGGTCCTGGGTCAAGATCACCCTGGCCATCGTCATCCCGCTGCTGCTGCTGCTGGGCGCGGCGGCCTGCGCAGGCATCATCGCCATGATCGTGGACACGCTGTGAGCCTCAAGGCCGTCAGCTGCGAGTCCTGCGGTGGCGCTGTGGCCATGCCGGCGGGGGCCCGCGAGCCGCGCTGCCTGTTCTGCGGCTCCAAGGCGCTGGTCCCGGTGCCCGCTCCCGAGGGGGTGGAGATCCCCGGCACCTTCACGAGCTTCGAGCTGGACCAGAAAGGCGCCGACGCAGCTTTCCGCAAGAAGGCGCGCAGCTCCATCTGGTACCCGGGCGATCTGCGTCGAGCCAAGCTTGAGATCGAGAAGCTGCTCCTGCCCGCCTGGGTCTGGGCGGGTGTGGTGGAGACCCACTGGGCGGCCCTGGTGCGGGCGGCCACCAGCTCGGGCAAGCGCCCCATCACCGGCAGCGACCAGGCGCGGCTGTCCGGGGTGCTGGTCCCCTCTTCCTCGGCCCTGAGCCGCGACGAGCTGCGGGCCATCGCGCCCTTCAAGCAGCGCAACGTCTTCCTGTTCCGGGCCCACGAGGCCCCCGCGCCCTTCGAGCTGGGCAAGCTCACCCGCTCCATGGCCCGCGACCAGGCCTGCGAGGCCCTGGCGGAGAACCACCGCAACCGCATCGCCATCGAGGTCAAGGCGGCCGCCATCCGGGGCTCCCACCTGTTCAGCGAGCTCGACGGCGAGCCCCTGCTGCTGCCGGTGTACATCGGCGCCTACCGCCGCCGCGGCAAGCTGTACCGGCTGGTGATCAACGGCCAGTCCGGCAAGCTCACTGGCGAGTTCCCCATCTCCTGGGCCAAGGTGGGCTGCGCCGCCCTGCTGGTCACAGCGGTGCTCGTCGGCCTGGCCCTCATGACCGCCATCATCGTCTACCTGGCGAGCATCTAGCCCGCTGCAGGGGTGGGGCGACTAGGAGCGCTCGGGAAAGAGGCGGCAAGCCTGCCGCCGGTTCATGACGCAGCGAGACCCTCCAGGGCCGTAGCGAGACGGGTTCTGCGCAGTAGCGACCGGCGGAAGCGTGTTTTCAACGCGTACGCAGTGACGCTGACAACTACGTCCGTGTCGTTCGCTGCAAGCAGGACGCGTCACGTGTGTAGCAGCAGTAGGCACTGGTGGGTCGCAGTAGACATGAGCTTTCCCGAGGGCTCCTAACCGCGCGCGGAGGGGCAGCCCCCGGCGGCGCAGGGCGGAGGAGCGCTGGCTGGAGCCTGGTCCATGCACGGACCGCAGCCGGGGGCCTGGAAGCGCCCGCGGAAGTCCGCCGGGATGCTCATGGCGCGCTCCACGGGCGCCTGGCAGCAGTCGGACTGGATGGGATCGGGCTCGCTCATGCCCTGCAGGTGCTCGAAGATCTCGCCGCAGGCCTGGCAGCGGTAGTTGTACAGGGGCATGGGGCTACCTCGGAGAGGGCGCGCGCCGGCGCCCGGGACCGCCCCCATTGTAAGCACCCTCGAGCGGATCGGCAGCCGCTGGCGGAGGTGGCGGAGGCAGGGGATCCCCTGGAGGGAGAGAGGCGCCCGCGGGCAGCACCCCCCCGGGCAGCGACCAGCCATAGCTGCAGCCGTGCGGCAGATCGCGGAACCAGGCCAGCTGCAGGCCACGGCGCAGCAGCTCGTGGTGGGCGGCCTGCTCCACGCCAGGTCGGCGCTGCCTCCACTGGGCCTCGATGCCGCGGCACGAGAAGTGGGCGAAGGCCCGCACCGTCTCCACGGCGCCCACCGCGTCAGGCACGTAGACCGGCAACAGGCGCACGTGGTCCAGGCCCAGCAGGAACAGCTCCAGCCGCCCGGGTTCTTCGGGCTCAGGATAGAACAGGCCGTGGTCCACCTCCACGACGCACAGGCCGGCGACGGTGGAGGGACAGCTGGCCCGCAGCAAGGCGACGATCTGCGCAGGGAGCGGATCCCGATAGGGTCGGTAGTGCCCCTGGGGCAGATCCAGCAGCAGCTGTCTCGCGGGCGGCCAGCCCAGCCTGCTCACCAGCGCTTCGCTCTCGGGCAGCCACTGGGGCACGAAGCCCAGCAGCCAGGCCAGGAACGCCAGCGGCCAGGTGAGCCGAGGCAGCCGCGCCAGCCCTCCCGCGCCCAGCACCGACAGCGCCACCACCACCGCTGGGAAATTGTCCAGCCCCGCTCGGAAGGTCAGCACCAGCGCCAACGCGAGGGGGATCCAGCTCAGCAGCGCCAGGCCCGCGCCACGGGGGAAGCGCCGTGGGCGACGCAGCAGGATCACCAGCCCCACCAGGCAGAGGAGCAGCGCGGCCACTCCCTGGTTCAAGCTCAGCTGCTGCAGCATGCGCGAGCCCAGCAGCAGGTGGCCCTTGTGCGCGCGCACGCCGACCTTCTGGCCGAGGTAGGGCAGCAGCTCCATGGCCACCGGCACCAGGGCCAGACCCCAGACCAGCCCCACCAGGAGCAGCCGCCGCCGGACGGTCCGCTGCCGCAGGGCAGGGCGACAGCCCCGGATCAGCAGCGGCAGGAGGGTCGCGACCCAAACCAGCCCCGAAGGCCGCAGCGCGATGGCTCCAGCTCCTGCCAGGGCCAGGACCACCGCCGTGCGCCACCGTCCGAGGCCGGGGTCTTCTACCAGGGCCACCAGGGCCAGCAGCACCAGGGCCAGCTCGGGGATGTGGATCCAGCCGGTGCGGCCCATCACCACCACACCCCAGCCGCTGGCCGCCAGGGCGCAGGCCATGGCCGCGGCGGGGGCGCCGAAGAGCCGCAGCGCCAGGCGGGCGGTGCACAGCAGGATCACCGCCACCCACAGCAGGCCCGGCGCCTCGTACAGCCAGGCTCCACGCCCCAGCAGGCTCATGCCCAGCGCCAGCAGCAGGTCGTACCAGCCGGTGGTCTCCAGCAGGACGAGGCTGGCCAGCTGGGGCAGATCGAGCTGCTGCAGGGCCCGGTACACGTCGGGCAGGTGATCGTAGGCCAGGTTCAGGTCCCGCGGGGGTCGCGGATCCAGCAGCAGGTAGCGCAGGTGGGCCACGAGCGTGGCGGCCACGACGAGCCCCGCCGCGCCGCTCCACCACCTGTCGCTCCGGCTCTGCTCCAAGCTCCGAACCCTCCTGCGGCAGCAGCGTAGCCCGGGTGGGGACAGCTTCCCACGGCCCAGGTGTCACAGCTGACAGCAGGCGACAGAACCCCGAATCTACTGCGGAACCCCAGATCGCTACTACCGCGCGCCCTGCTCGCAGCACCGACCTCGGAGTATGATAATACACCTTCACCCGGCGCTACTTCGCAGAGCGCGCTTCGCTACGCGCCTGGTGTCTCTCGCTACGATTCGGTCGGCTGCCTCACGGCAGCCTGTTCTGTCGCCTGCTGTGAGCGAGCATCCCTGCCGACCGGTGAATACTGGCAGTCAGCCGACCACGGAGGAACCATGCGCCACCCCCGAGTCCTGTCGCTGGCCTTGCTGTCCCTGGCGCTGCTGGCCTGCGACGGCGGCGACGACAGCGCCTCCCAGGGCGAAGCACCCGTGGCCTCGATCCGGGCCAGCCTGCACGAGCCCATCGACTCGCTCATCCTGCTGGAGTGGGAGCAGCTTGGCCCCGCCAGCACCTGGGTGGAGTTCAGCGCCGACGGCGAGACCTGGCTCCAGAGCCCAGCCCGCGAGCTGGAGGCGGGATCCCAGGAGCAGCTGCTGCTGGGTGTTCCCTACGACAGCCAGGCCAGCTACCGCCTGGTCTGCGACCAGGGCGAGGGCCCACTCGAGAGCGCCCTGGGCAGCATCGCCACCGGCCAGCAGCCCGAAGGTGTGCCCACCCTCCAGGTGCTCTCCTCCCGGCGAGAGGCCTGGGATCCCGAACTCGACTACGTCCTGGCCAGCATCGACGTGCAGAACGAGGCGGGCGTGAGCGTCGGCACCTACAGCTTCATCTTCGATCGCGGGGGGCGGGTGGTCTGGGCCTGGGAGACCCCCGCGCTGCGGGCCACCATCCACCCGCGGGTGGCCAGCGACGGCGCCAGCTTCTTGATCGACTACGGCAGCTACTGGGCCATCTTCGACGGCGGGGCGGCCTCGCAGGTGGCGCGCATCACCATCGATGGCACCGAGCTGGCCCGCTACGACACGCCGGGCATGCACCACCCCTTCACCGACATGGCCGACGGCAGCATCGTCTGGACCGCCACCGACGACGATGACATGGACACCCTCATGCGCCTGAACCCCGAGGGCGAGACCGAGACCATCTGGGGCTGCAACAAATTGCACGAGGAGCTGGGCATCCAGACCTACTGCGCCTCCAACACCGTGGCCTGGAACGAGCCCGACGACAGCTTCCTGGTGTCCTTCTACTCCACGAACACGGTGGTACAGGTCGACCGCGCCGGCGGCGAGCCCATCCGCTGGTTCGGCCAGCTGCCCGGCGGGTGGTCCTTCGATCCCGAAGATTCCACGTTCTGGTGGCAGCACGGGGTGCACTTCACCGAGGCGGGCACCCTGCTGGTCTCGGCCAAGGAGACCTCCATGGGGACCGAGACCGTGGTGCGGGAGTACGAGCTGGACCAAGAGAGCCAGTCCCTCGTGCAGATCTGGACCTTCGGCGACGGCCAGGGCGTGTACGGCGCGGAGATGGGCGAGGCCCACCGGTTGTCCGGCGGAAACACCCTGCACAACTACGGCTCCGGCGCCCGCGTGCGCGAGATCACCGCCGGCGGCGAGGTGGTCTGGGACCTGGACTTCAGCTCGGGCACCTACCTGGGCCGCACCACCCCCATCGCCGACCTGTACGACTTCCTGCCATGACCATCCTCGACCATCCACTGGTCAGCGAGCGCTACTTCTTCCCGCGCAGGGAGGCTCTCCAGGACGCCTGCTGGGTGGAGCTGCCCGACTGTAATCTGGCCTGCTGGCGCAGCCCGCCGCGACCGGGCGCGCTGACACTGCTGTACTTCCACGGCAACGGCGAGCTGGTCTCCGACTACCTGCCGGAGATCGCCGAGGCCCTGCTGGCCCTGGGGGTGGACCTGGTGCTGGTGGAGTACCGCGGCTACGGCCTGTCCACCGGCAAGCCCTCGCTCTGCGGCATGCTCGGCGACGGCGCGCAGGTGGTACAGGCCCTGGGCCTCGATCCTGAGCGCACGGTGGCCTTCGGGCGGTCGGTGGGCTCCATCTACGCCATCCACACCGTGTCCCTCCTGCCACAGCTGGCGGGCCTGGTCATCGAGAGCGGCATCGCCGATCCCACCGAGCGCGTGCTGATGCGCGTAGATCCCGCCGAGCTGGGGGTCTCCACCGAGCAGCTCCTTGAACAGGGCTCGCGCTGGCTGGACCACGAGACCAAGCTGGCGAGCTTCCAGGGACCCACGCTGATCATGCACACCCGCTTCGACGGGCTGGTGGAGGTGGACAACGCCCTGCGGCTGCACGAGTGGGCGCCCGAACCCAAGGAGCTGCTGATCTTCCCGCGCGGCACCCACAACTCAATCCTGGCCTGGAACTGGCAGGCCTACATGGACAAGCTGGCGGAGTTCCTGGCCCGGACCTAGCGTTCCCCCAACCACACCGCCCAGGCGGCCAGGTCGGGGCGGGCGGCCAGGGCGGGGCGCAGCTGGCCCAACAGCTCGCGGGCGCTGTCGTGGCGCCCCCCCATGACCAGGGCGCGCACCCGGTCCACGGGATCCACCAACGCGCCCGCTCGCTCCGCAGCTCCCACCAGGTCGGCGGCCTTGGTCCAGCGCCCGGCCCGCGCGGCCAGCTCGGCCTGGGCCAGCAGGGCCGCGCCGCTGGTGGCGTTCGCATGCAGCATGCGATCCAGGCGGGTCCAGGCGATCTCGCGCGTGCGCGGCTCGTCCAGCCGCCAGGCCGCGAGCACCCCCTGGTCGTCCAGCTCCAGCAGCCAGGCGCCGTCGGGCGAGAGCTCGGCGGCGAGCCGCTCGCTGTCACCGGCGGGGAAGCTGGCCAGCGGCTCACCCGTCCCGGACTGCATGATGACCAGCGCGCCCTGGGGGTCCAGCTCGAGCCGGAGGCGCCCTGTGCTGTGCACAGGCCTGCCGAGCTGGTCACAGACCGCCGAAGCAGCGGGCTCCGATGTGCAGAGCACGGGCTCTGGGCCCAGCAGATCCCAGGCCACTGGTCCCGCGGCGCACTGCCCCGCCAGCCAGAGCCCCTGCTCGTCGAAGGCCAGCTCGGTCACGGACGAAGGGCAGAGCTGCAGGTCGCGCAGCCGCAGCCGGCTCTCCAGGTCCCAGATCCCGACATGGCCGTTCTCGCCGCCCACAGCCACCAGCTCGTGGGTTGAGATGGCCAGGCTCAGCGGCGCGCCCGGGCCCACCTGCCAGCCATGGGAGGGCAGGGGCAGGTCGAGATGCCAGAGGGCGAGAAGCTTGTCGTCCACGCGAGCCAGCAGGGCGCGCCCGCCGGTGGACAGCAACGGGGAGGGAGCGTGAACCGGCGCATGGGCCAGGCTGCCCAGGGGCTCCCCGTCCTGGAAGCCCCACAGCCGGGGTTGACCGCCAGCGTCCACGCTCACGGCCAGCGCCCCTCGGCCGGCCACCCAGGCCTGCGCCAGCCCGGGCAGGTCCAGCTGCCAGACCAGCGCCGCGCTGGACAGCTCCGCCCGCGCGAGCCTTCCCCCCTCGGTATCCACCAGCAGCACCGCCCCCGCCCCAGGGGCGAGGCGGGCCAGAGACCAGCCATCGAAGCGGCGCAGCAGCTCCCCGGAGTCCTTCGCGTACAGCCCCAGCACGCCGCTGTGCGCCCCGGTGCCCAGCGCGGCGGCGCCGTCCGGCGTCACCTCCTGGGCCCGCAGGCCCGCGGGCAGCGCCGTAGGCTCCAGGGCACCCGAGCCGGGCTCCCAGTACAACAGCCCGCCACCCTCCAGAGCCACGAGCAGGAACCGGGCCTCGGCCGGGAAGAACACATCTTCAACAGAGCGCCCGTCGAGGGGCGCTCGATCCACCTCGCGGCCCGCCTCCAGCTCCCGCAGCACCAGCTCGCCGTCCTGCTGCCAGGCCCCCCAGCTCAGGCCCTGCCAGGTGCCCACCGCGACGACGGGACCGTCGAGCCCCACGACAGGGCCGTCGACCCCCGCCACCAGCCGCGCTTCGGGCAAGGTCCAGGCGGTGACATGACCATCCACGGTGCCCACCAGAGCCAGGCCCCCGAGCGGATCCATGGCCAGGGCGCTGGGCTCCCCCACCGCCCAGCGCCGCACGGGCCAGGGGTAGCTGGCCACCAGGCGCGTCAGCGCCAGGTCCAGGGCCTGGGTAGGACCCGAGCGGCGGATGGCCTGGCGGCTGGCCTCCAGCTGCTGCTGGGCGTCGACCACGCGCTCATCGGCCAGCAGCTCAGCCTGCCTGCGCAGCGCGTACCCGGTCTCTTCTGCCGGGTCGAGCTGGGCCGGCGCGGGCTGGACCGGCTCCGGCGTCGATCCCGGGGGAGGAGGCTCGGAGGTGCAGCACGCCAGCGCGGCCAGCGCGAGCGGGAGGAGCGTGCGGATCCTCATGGTGGGCCTCCAGGGCGGGGGGATCGTAACCCCGGGGCCCGGCGGGCAGGCTACACGCTGGCTCGCAGGACCGACCCGTGCGCGGCGCTCACGAGGACAAGGGCGGCCACCTGTCGGCGACCTGTTCTGTCGCCTGCTCTACTGGTTGGCCTCTTCGGGGGTGGGCGAGCTGTCGTAGAACCAGTCGTCGCCTCCATCGGGAGTGCGCGACAGGGAGACGTCGGAGGTCTGCTCCTCGAAGGACTGGGAGTCCAGCAGCTCCCCCTCGGCGCCGAACAGGGCGATGTCATCGCCCGCCCGCGACAGGGTGAAGCAGACGTGATCCTCGCCCTGGTCCAGGCTGCCATCGGCCCACAGCAGCAGCCAGCCCTCGGCGGGCACGGTCAGGCCGTCTTCCAGGGGGCACTGGTCGGGATCGTCCGGATCCTTGCTCAGGGAGTAGCCATCCAGCCGGACCGGCTCGCCGCCCAGGTTGTACAGCTCCAGCCAGTCGTCGTACTCACCCGCCTGGTCCGCGTTCACTCCCCAGTTCGACGCCAGGATCTCGTTGATCACCAGCCCCGTGACCACGTCGGTGTCGGTGTCGGTGTCGGTGTCGGTGTCGGTGTCCGGCTCGTCGCAGCCGGACTGGCCCCAGCAGTCCTGGTCGGCGCAGTCGGTGTAGCCGTCGCCGTCGTTGTCCACGTCGTCGGAGCAGTCCCCGTCACCGTCGCCCTCCACGCAGGCCGCGGTGCCCCAGCAGTCCTGGTCCTCGCAGTCGGCGAAGCCGTCGCCGTCGTTGTCGTCGCCATCGGAGCACTCGGCTGGATCGGCTCCCTCCATGTCGGACACGGCGGGACCACCGCAGGAGAGGAGCAGGGCGAGCAGGGAGGATCCGATGGGAAGGCGCATGGCGGGACCCCAGGCTGGGTGGTGGGCAGCCGGATCGTACACCATGAGCGGCATGCGATACCATCGGTCTCGACGGAGGATGTCGTGACCCAGCGCAGCTCCCTGCAGCAGGCGACAGAACCCCGAATCTACTGCGACCCAGCAGCTCGCCGCCGCAGCGCGCCCAGTTCGCGGAGCCGACTTCGGAGTATCCAGAATACACCTTCACCCGACACCACTGCACAGAACGCGCTGCACCTGGCGCCTGCTGGCCCCCGCTACGACCCGGGGCGGCCGCCTGTCGGCGGCCTGTTCTGTCGCCTGCTGCTGGCAGCGCCGATCGGCTGGACCCTGGCCCTGCTGCCCGGCTGCGAGCCCGGGACCACCGATGCCGGGTCCGCACCAGCCGCAGCGCTGACCAGCCTCGCCACCCAGAACGCCGGCACCACCACCTGGCTCGACCTGGTGGCCGACTCGCCCTCCGAGGCGGTGCGGGAGAACTGCTCCAGCTACTACAGCAACAACCTCTGCTGGCTGGAGTCCGAGGGCTACCTGCTCGCTGCGGTGGAGGATGATGGCCCCGACCTGGTGTTCCTGCAGGAGATGTGGGACATGCCGGGCTGCCACGAGGTCGAGCGACCCGACGAGGTGAACCAGGCGCCCTACGCCTGCGGCGGCAGCGGCTCACAGCTGGAGCGGGTGCTACCCGAGGGCTACGACTACGCCTGCGCCGCCGGCTACCCGGACAACTGCATCGCCTTCCGCCAGGGGACGATGGAGCTGCGGTCACCCGAGGGTACCCAGGCCAGCTGCGACGGTAGGGACTGCTCAGACTTCCTGGTGTCCAACCCGGCAGACTGCGGCGGTGACGGCAGGATCGCGTGGATGAGCGCGGACACAGAGGCTGGCGCGCTGGCGCTTGTCGTGGTGCACGCCGCGGCGGGTGCGGTGGCCGAAGACCTGGAGTGCCGGGCCGCACAGCTGCAGTCCATCCAGGCGGTCCTCGAAGCGCTCCCGGAGGACACCTCCATCGCCATGGCCGGCGACTTCAACCTGGACCCGGAGATCTACGAAGGCGTGGACGCCCAGACCTTCGCGGAGCTGCAGGAGTCCCTGGGCCTGACCCGCCTCGAGGCCGACCAGGCCACCCACCTGATCAGCCACGTGAGCCTGGACCACCTGCTGATCCGCGGCCCGGTCGTGGCGGGAGATCTCTCCTGCAAGGTGCGCTTCCTGGACGAGGGCCAGCAGGACACCATGTTCGACCACGGCTTCGTGTCCTGCCGCTGAATCACGCACCCAGCACAAGCTCCCAGCTCTCGCTCTCGGCCTCAACCACGAAGCCCTCGGACAGGTAGAGCTCGCGGGCGACGGCGTTGCTGTCGGCCACGTCGAGGGTCACGCGGCTGGCCCCGGCCTGGCGCAGCCGCTCCTGGCCCCAGCGCAGCAGCCAGCGACCCAGGCCGAGGCCGGCTGCCCGAGGCAGCACCGCCACGGCCTCGATGCAGCCCTGGTCAGGCGCGTCCAGCTCGCAGCGCACGAAGCCCAGCGGACCCTCGGCGTCCACCAGCACGCAGAGCAGGTCGGAGCGGAAGCGCGGCGAGGCCAGCATGCCGCGCCAGTCCTCGTGGCTCAGGGGCAGGGCGCCGGGCACAGTGGAGAAGGCCGCGTTGGACATGGCCAGGAAGGCGGCATCCCCGACCTGGGACAGGCCGCGCTGCTCCACCCCAGGCGGCAGGGGCGACCAGCCGCTGCCCGCGCCGCGCTGCACCATGCGCAGGTAGCGCTCGGTGACCAGGTAGTCCCGATCCGCCAGCAGGCCGCCCAGCCCAGGAGCCCGGCGAGGGGTGATGCGCAGGCAGGCGGCGCCCGAGGCCCGGGCCCGAGCCTCGGCCCACTCCACCAGGGGCAGTGCGCTCTCGGGCGGCAGGCCGCCCTGCCGCACCAGGCGCGCCAGGGAGAGCGGCCCACCCGGCGTGCCGGCGTCCACCACCAGGGCCGCGGCCACGACGGCGGTACCGGTCAGCAACGCCGCGCCGCTCACGCCGGCGGGGAAGGCCGCCGACTCGTCCAGCAGCGTGCCCTCGGGCAGATCGTAGAGCGCAGCCACGGGAGCCAGCGAAGGCAGGCTGGCCCAAGAGAGCACGAGAGAGCTGGCGGGTGGGACCATGGGGGAGCGCTCTATCCGCGCGGGTGAAGGCTGACAATCGCCGGCCGGCACCTCGGTCCCAACCTGCTCCGCCGGGGGCAGGCTCCACGGCCGCGTGCCGAAGCGCAGCGCCAGGGCGTCGTAGTTGCCGGCGCCGAAGCTCTCGGTCTAGCCCACCAGGTAGCCGGTGTCGCCCCAGCGAGGCTCACCCGAAAACGGAAACGCACGCCTGGGAAGCTGACGTCGCAGTGAGGCATGGCCAACCCCCCGGGCGGGAGCCGCGTTCCCCTCCTCTCCGCGCTGAGGGCCCATAGGTGCCCCATTCTCGTCCCGGCATGGGGCTTGCACCACCCCCGGCCACCCCGAGCGATGGGTGAAGACCATGAGAGCGTTGATCATCCCCCTCTGCCTGGCCCTGCTGGCCGCACCCACCCAGGCGGATCGCGACCACCCGCTACAGCGATCCGTGCTGCAGGCCCTGGAAGATCCCCAGCGAGCCCGCCAGCTGGAGCTGCTGCTGGATGACGTGCACCCCCTCTGGGGTGGCGCGCGCTTCCAGCTCACCGCGAACGAGCTGACCCGCACCGATGTGCCGCGGGCCCAGCAGGAGCCGGTGGTCACCACCGTGCCCGTCACTCCCGACCAGCTGGCCCGGCTCCTGACCACCCTGGAAGCCATCGAACCCTGGGACCAGCGTGTGCCCGACACCCGCCCGGTGCCCGACGCCTCCCGCACCATGCTCACCACCAGGCTGGGTCGAGACGAGGCGCAGATCTGGGAGTGGAGCCACGAGCTGCCCGACCACGACCGGCTGCTGCAGCTGCGCGCCTTCCTGGACGAGCTGGCCCCGGCGGGTGCGCCATGAACGCCCTCGCACTGCTGTTGCTCCTGGGGCAGGCGGCCACGGCCGATGAGGGAATCTGCACCTCCGCCGAGCCCTCCAACTCACCGGCGATGGACATCGCCATCGTCACAGCCCTGCTCAACTGGATGCCGCCCGAAAAAGACGTGGTGGATCCCAACGGCTACGACCACGGGCGCGGCGACAACGACGGCGACGGCACCATCAACAGCCGCGATGCCTTCCCCAACGACGCCCGCGATACCCGCGACAGCGACAAGGACGGCGTGGGGGACAAGACCGACGCCTTCCCCAAGGACAAGAAGGAGACGCGCGACTCCGACTGCGACGGAGAGGGCGACAACAGCGACGACAAGTTCGACGGCCTGGGCAGGGTGTCCACCACCAAGTACTACTCGGGCGACGGTGTCTACGGACAGAACGTGGCCTTCAAGATGGTGAACACCCCCGACGGCACCATGCACGCCATCGTCAAGGTGAAGCTCACCGGTTCCCGAAACGCCGCCCGCGAGTCCAGGTGGGAGAGCGAGGTGGAGGACTTCTGGTCCAACGACAGCTTCAAGCTGGACATCCAGTGGGTGAGCAGCGGCCAGGACAACACCGTGAACGTGCGCCGCGGTTCCGGGCGCGCCAACTCGGGCACCTTCTACGCCAGCACCGACTCCCTGACCGTGGCCCACGAGATGGGCCACCTGCTGGGCTTGAACGACGAGTACGACGACAGCAACGATCCCTACCGGCTCATCGGTGAAGCCAACAGCATCATGCGGGTCACCTGGAGCAAGCCCAAGCCCTACACCCGGCACCTGGCCACCATGCGCTCGCACTTCGACTGCTCCAGGAGCCGGCCCGCCACCGAGGCGGACATCGCAGCCCTGCGCAAGGACCCGGAGAAGAAGCCCACCACCGAGACACCGCGCAACGAGGTGCAGCCCCCCGAAGGCACGAGCAAGTACATCGCCTCGGGCGACGCCTACGCCGACAGCTTCGTCAAGAAGGACGGCGAGAACACCTACATGACCCACGCCCGCGACACATGGTGGACCTGGAACAGCACCGTGGACGGCACCCACCTGCAGGTGACGCACCCCACCACCGGCGAGCAGGTGGTGCTGGAGACCAGCGAGCTGTCCGTCGTGGTGAAGCCAGGGGGCTAGCAGCTACCAGCCCCAGGTCATGAGCTCGCCGGTGAGCGTGCCGACGATGGCGTCGCCGGATTCGGTGCCGGCCTGCTCGAACTCCATGGTGCCCATCACGTAGGAGACCAGCTCGAAGTCTTCCATGGTGAGGGTGTCGATGTAGAACAGGGCGCCGATGGACTCGCCGAAGCCCGTCTCCACTGAGCCGGGGGCGAAGTAGTCGCTGGGGCCGGCG
Source organism: uncultured Enterobacterales bacterium (assembly GCA_964512185.1). Classification (GTDB taxonomy): domain Bacteria; phylum Myxococcota_A; class UBA796; order UBA796; family JAFGLY01; genus CAZEJJ01. The sequence continues at coordinate 20,268 of CAZEJJ010000104.1, forward strand.
TAGTAGGCGATCATGGCCTCGTAGTCGGAGATCCATGACGCCATGAAGACCAGCGCCTGGCCCTCGCTCAGGCCCGCCACCGCCCCGGAGCTCAGGCCGGTGATCAGCTCCTCTTCCCAGAGCACCTCGAGGGCGGCGTCGCCGTAGGTGAACACATCCTGGGTCTCCACGCTGCCCCAGGTGGTGTCGAAGGTGGCGGTCATCTCGCCGATGATCTGGAAGCAGAAGCTCTCGCGCAGCTCGTAGGGCCACTGGTCGCCGCCCTCGGCCAGCTCCTCGGTGATCGCGGGCCGACGATCATCGATGACAGCGCGCAGCGAGTCGATGGCGGCCTCGGCGTCGCTCACCAGATCCGGGTCCAGCGCGTCGAGCACGATGGCGGCGTCGCGATCCAGGCGCGCGTGCAGGGTGTCCTCGTCCCAGGCCGTGCCCAGCAGCTCTTCCAGGCGGGACAGGTAGGCCGTCCGCGTATCGTCCATGGAGTACAGCCGGTGGGCAAGCTGGCCATAGGCGTACACCGAGGCGGGCGAGCCCTCCATGTTCTCGGGGCCCAGAAACGCCGCGTCGATGCCCCAGGGCAGGAAGTGGAAGCGGCCGTCGGCGGGATCGGCATAGAGGTAGAAGTTGTTGGTATTCCAGGCGTAGCCGTCCACGTGAGTGGAGATGACCTCGGCCGCCCAGTGGGTGTAGAAGGCGTCGAGATCCAGGATGGGATCCAGGGCGTCGAGCAGCTGATCGTCCCCCGCCTGCAGCGCGGCCACCATGGCCTCGATGTCGGACCAGTCGTCCTCGTCCTCGTTGGTCTTCTTCTCGAAGGTGCCGGTCCAGCCTTCGCGGAAGTCCGACAGGGTGCCCTCATAGAGGTTGCCCTCGTCGTCGTCGAAGTAGCGCCGCAGCAGCGCCTTCTTGAGGGGCTCCACGTTGGCGTAGACCCCAAGCTCCTGGCCATTGACGGCCACGGTGGCGTAGTTGCAGCGGCTCGCGGGCATGCCCGCGTCCCGGTAGAAGCCGTAGCCGATGCACTGGCGCAGGTAGGCGGGATCGGAGATGGCGTTGTTCAGCGTGAGGCGCTCGACCCGGGAGAACTCGGCGACGCCGCCGTACTCGGACAGGTCGATCTTGAGGGCGGGCTTCTCCTCGCTCAGAGAGCCTAGAAAACCCTTCTTGCGCACGCCCACGTCGGTGAAGAGCTCGCCGTCGATGGTCACGTCGGAGTGGAAGTAGGTGAAGGGGCTGCCGTAGGCATCGGCCTGGCAGTCCTCGTCGCCCAGGATGTCCCAGAAGTCGCGGGCCTGGGTGCGCAGCTCGTCCCAGTCGTCTTCGTCGATGTTGATCTCCACCCGCAGCAGGTGGTCGGGATCGTAGACCTGGTCGGTGGGATCTGGACCAGCTTCGCCCGTGTCGCCCGTGTCGGGCAGCTGAGCGCTGGGCTTGCCGTAGCAGGCGGCGAGGGAGAGGGAGAGGGAGAGGACGAGGGCGAGGCGGAGATGGCGCATGCTGGACTCCTATCCTCCTGACCCGCCAGCACCCCAGAGCGGAAAGGGCTCAGGCACGCAGCCCGCTGTGACCGGCTCCCAGCCTGACCTGCGGCGCACAGCTGGACGAAGACGACGCCGACCACACCGTCGTCGGCGAAGCTGGCGACACGCTGGGGGCGCGGCGGCTGCCGATCCCTGGGGGCGGCCAAGAGTCGCTCCTCCGCGGGCGGAGAGTGGAGTTTCGACCGGACTCCGGCCAAGAGTCGCTCCTCCGCGGGCGGAGAGTGGAGTTTCGACCGGACTCCGGCCAAGAGTCGCTCCTCCGCGGGCGGAGAGTGGAGTTTCGACCGCCGAGCGCTAGACTCGAAGTCCAGATCCACCTCGCGGCTCTCGGCCCCGCAGCGTCGCCCTATGCCCCGCTGCAGCCTTGCGGCTCGGGCTGCGAGACACCGGCCTCCAGGTCGGCGATGCGCTCTCGCACAGCGGTGGTCTCTGCCTCCAGATCGGCAAGGTAGCCCTCGAGCGAGGCGATCCGCTCCGCTCGGCTGGTGTAGCGTCGCTGGAGGCCACCCGAGCGGGGCTGGCAGTCGCAGCCCTCGCCGCAGCAGCACCGGCAGCCATCGCGGTGGTGCCTGTCGCAGCAGCAACGCTCTCGCCGCCGGCCCCAGCGGCGCCTGCCGCGGCGGAGGTGCCTGGTCTCGTGGTCGTTGTCACGGCACATATCGTTCTCTCCTTTCCCAGCTCTGGTTGATGTAGTATTTGCGCGGTTACTGAAAAAGATGCTGCACAGGCGGGGTGGAAGCAGGGATGGCGCCACTCAGCTCGGGCTGTCCATGCGGGTCGCGGCGCCGCCACAGCCGCAGGTGCAGATCCTGTTCAGCCTGGCGCGACACTCCTCGAGGGCGTCCCTGTCCAGGCTGTAGTAGACGAAATAGCCCCGGCGTTCCGCCGTCACCAGGCCCGCGTCCTTGAGGACCCTGAGGTGCTGCGACGCCGCTGACTGGGTGACCTCGACGGCCTCGGCGATCTCCCCGACGCTCAAAGGACTCCGCTTCAGGACCTCGACGATCCCTATGCGCGTGTCCACCGAGAGCAGCTTGAAGAGCTCCGCCGCCGTCTTCATGGGGCATCCTTTTCAGTATCCACGCAGATACTGACATGTTTCGCGGTCGCCGTCAAGCGGGGACGGCGGCTGAGCAGGCGGCCGGACGCCGCGGCCACAGCCGGGCTTCAGTTCCCTGGCCCCAACAGCTCGTCCACCCCGCGGCGGATCTAGTACCAGAAGTCCCGCGCCGCGGCGGGGGGGTCGCGCTCGAAGCGGGCCAGCCAGGCGCGCAGCTCCTCGCCGGCCTCCCGCTCGGCCCAGCCGTCCACTGAGCCCGGACCCTGCGGCCCGCAGCGGGAGGAGAGCAGGGCTCCGAAGTCGGTGCACAGAGCACCCGGGCCGGTGGCCAGCACGCGGGGTCGGGTGGAGTAGCCCCCCGGCCCAGCGCTGCCAGATGCGCGCCTGCAGCGCATAGGCGCCGCGCAGCTCGCCGCGATCGGCCCAGCCCCGCTGCGGCTCCACGGGCTCCAGCTGCACCTCCACCTCGTCGCTGCCCTCGCGGCGCAGCACCAGCACTGAGGGCTGGGCACAGCGGCCCGCCAGGCAGAGGTAGTCCAGCCCCAGGTTGTCGAAGGTGCGCGCCGCGCCGCCCAGGGTGGAGACGTAGAAGCCATCCCAGCAGGGCGAGTGGCCCGTGAGGATCAGGCGGTTGCTGCCCGGCAGGATGGAGCCCATGAAGGGCCCGCCGCCGATGCACAGCGCGCGGCTGGCCAGCCACTGCCGGAAGCCGAAGTCCACCGGCCCCACGATGGCCGGGTCGCGGATGCGCTCCACCCGGTAGAAGCCGGTGGCCAGGTCGATGTGCAGGGCCCGCTGCTCGCGCACGGCGCCTCCTCCCGGGCGGCACGCCCGTGCGGACCCCCTATTCGCGGCGCCTCCGAGCCACCAGGCACAGGGAAACCAGGAACCAGGCCGAACCTGCCCCGACGCCACCGCCACAACCGGAGCAGCCTGCTTTGCCATCGCCATCGCCGGTGTCCAGGGGCTCGGTGTGCAGGTCGTCGCCGTCGCAGTCCTGGTCGAGGCCGTCGTCGGCGATCTCATCGGCGCCGGGATGGACCTGCTCGTCTGCGTCGTCACAGTCCGGCTCGTCGCTGGCGGCGGCGTAGCCGCTGGGGGCCTCGCAGGCATGGACGGAGACCGCGGCGTCGGTGTAGCCATCGCCGTCGGTGTCGGCGTACCAGGTGCTGGCGCCCTCCAGGAGCGGATCGTCATCGTCCACGGCGCCGTCGCAGTTGTTGTCGGCCCCGTCGCAGACCTCGCTGGCGCCGGTCCAGGCGAGGGCCTCGTGGTCGTCGCAGTCGTCGCCGTTGTCCGCATAGCCGTCGGGCAGCTCACAGGCGGTCTTCGAGATGGCGGGGTTGCCGTAGCCGTCGCCGTCATCGTCCCCGTACCAGGTGGGGGCATCGGCGGCATCGTCGTTGTCCACGGTGCCGTCGCAGTCGTTGTCGGCCCCGTCGCAGAGCTCGGTGGCGCCGGTCCACGCCAGAGCCTCGCCGTCGTCGCAGTCGTCGGCGTTGTCCACGTAGCCGCTGGGCTGCAGGCAGGCGGTGGTGGTGGAGCTGGCATCGCCATACCCGTCGGCGTCGCTGTCGGCGTACCAGGTGGGCGAGCCGCACTGGCCCACGAACAGATAGGCCGAGCCGCTGCTGACCCCGGCGCCGGTGGTCCCCCTGGCCCCCACGATCAGGTCGGCGGCGAGATCACCATTGACGTCGCCTGCATGGGAGACCGAGTAGCCGAACAGGTCTCCCGAGTCGCCATCGGAGCTGTTGAGCTTGACCTCGGTGCCGGCGGCGACGCCGCCGCTGCCGCCGAAGTACAGGTAGGCGGAGCCGGACTTGGAGCCCAGGTCATCGTCGTAGTAGGCCCCCACGATCACGTCGTGGTAGCCGTCGCCGTCCAGGTCCCCCGCAGCGGACACCGACCAGCCGTAGTAGTCGTCAGCCGCGCCGTCCGAGGCGATGAGCTTGGTCTCGGCGCTGCTGTCGACCCCGCTCACGCCGCCCAGGTAGATATAGGCGGCCCCGGCATCGGAGCCGTTGTCCTCGTCGCGGTAGGCCCCGACGATCACGTCGTCGTAGCCGTCCCCGTCCAGGTCACCAGCCCCCGAGACGGAGACACCGTAGTAGTCACCCAGGGCCCCATCGGAGGCGTAGAGCTCCGTCTCTCCGCTGAGATCGAGGCCAGCGCGGCTGCCGGGGTACACATAGGCGGAGCCGGACTGGTACTCGGCACCGTCGGCGACCTCGGCTCCCACGATCAGATCGTCGAAGCCGTCGCCGTCCACGTCGCCAGCACCGGAGACCGACCAGCCGAAGTAGTCGTAGTAGCCAGCATCGGAGGCGGTGAGCTTGTGCTCCGTGGAGGCATCGACGCCGCCGTTGGCGCCGAAGTAGAGATAGCAGGCACCCGATCCGGAGTCATGGTCGTCGTCGGAGGGCATCCCGACCACCACCTCGTCGAAGCCGTCCCCGTCCAGGTCGCCCGCACCGGCCACCGACCACCCGAAGCTGTCATAAGACTGGGCGTCGGAGGCGGTGAGCTCGATCTCGCTGCCGAGATCGATGCCGCTGCCGACGCCCAGGTACACATAGACAGAGCCGGACTCGGTGCCGACGCCATCGGCGAAGGGCGCCGCCACGATCACGTCGTCGTAGCCGTCTCCGTTCACGTCGCCGGCGCCGGCGACCGAGTACCCGAGCTCGTCTGAGAGCGCGCCGTCCGAGGCGCTGAGCTTGATCTCGCTGCTGGAGTCGACGCCGCTGCTGCTGCCCAGGTAGACGTAGGCGGCCCCAGCGCCGGAGGAGAGCTCGCTCTCACCCGCGGCCCCGACGATCACGTCATCGAAGCCGTCTCCGTCTACGTCGCCCGCGCCGGAGACCGAGAAGCCGAACATGGCCCCGTGCTCGGCATCCGAGGCGACCAGCTCCAGATCCTCGCTCACGGTCGGATCGGCGCTGGCGACGGGGGGCAGCAGCAGAGCGGAGACGAGCACAAAGAAACGCATAGGCGGCCCTCCAGCGACCGGGCGGTCGCGGCGCTGACACGCATTGTCGCACGGCGGGCCAGGAGCCTGTAGGGCGTTCTAAATCTACTGCGGCCCACGATCCACACCTCTTGACGCGCCCTTCGCGGCGCCGCTG
>CAZEJJ010000105.1:0-12854 GCA_964512185.1 uncultured Enterobacterales bacterium
GACAGCGACGCCGACAGCGACGCCGACAGCGACGCCGACAGCGACGCCGACAGCGACGCCGACACCGATGTGGACTGGCCCGAGGGCATGTGGGTCATCGAGCCGGTGGCGGTGGTGGACGCCGCCGGAGCCCGCCATGAGCGGGCGGTGGCGGTGCTGGGCGACACGATCCACGCCGAGGTGGAGGCGGGGCAGGACTGGCCTGAGAGCACCACGCTGGTGGACGGCACCGGGCTGGCGGTGATCCCGGGGCTGGTGGAGAGCCACGCCCACCTGGCCCACGGCGGCGCCAGCTGGTGGGTGGGCGACACCCTGGCCTCGAACCTGCAGGCCAGCCTGGCCTGGGGGGTGGTGGCGGCGGTGGATGTGGGCGGCCCCTTCTGGACCGTCCAGCTGCGCGATCGCATCGATCGCGGCGAGATCCTGGGGCCCGCGATGAAGGTCTCGGGGCCGTTCCTGACCGTGGAGCTGTCCCATCCCTGCGAGACCTTTGACGATCCCGCGCTCTGCATCTACGTGGACGGCGACGGCAGCGAGCAGGCCCAGGCGCTGCTGGACCAGGGCGTGGATCTGATCAAGGTGGCCTACGCCGACGCGGACTTCACCGACTGGCCCACCCCCAAGCTGGACCTGGGAGACCTGGTCGCCATCACGGCCGCGGCGGGCGATGTGCCGGTGGTGGCCCACACCGACCAGCTGGACGACGTCACCGAGGCCCTGGGAGCCGGGGTCTCGATCCTCGCCCACCCGGTCTTCGACCAGGCGCTGGACGACGCCAGCCCCCTGCTGGACGCCGACGCCCTGCTGAGCAGCGCTGGCATCTTCGCGGCGCTGCTCGAGGTGGTGGTGGACGGCGCCGACCTGGGCGGCGATCGCTACCGCTATGTGCATCCCGCGGTGCTGGACTCCTGGGCCTGGCTGCAGGCCTACCCGGAGTACTACGGCTCCGCCTGGCTCGACTCCTACGCGGACTGGGACCGCGCCGCCCAGGGCAGCGTGGCGGCCTCGGTTGACGCCGGGGTGGAGATCTTCGCGGGCAGCGACGCGGGCTATTTCTTCCTGCCCCACGGGGCCTCGCTGCACCAGGAGCTGCAGCTGCTGGTGGAGCACGGGATGGAGCCCGTGCAGGCCCTGGCCAGCGCCACCGCCGAGCCCGCGGCGTACTGGGGCTTCGAGGATCGCGGCTGGGTGGCGGAGGGCTACCGGGCCGATCTGCTGGTGGTGCGAGGCGATCCCAGCGTGGACATCGACGCCACCACCGACATCCGGTGGGTGCTGCTGGCGGGGGAGGTCTGGGAGCCCGAGGCGCTGGCCGCCGCCGACGCCCTGCTGCAGCAGGACAAGGCGCCCCTGGGAGGCTTCTGCCTGGACGAGCGCGACTGCGCCGAGGGCACCTGCGACCTGATGCGCCACGAGTGCGCCAGCAGCTGCTCTCCGGTGTACGCCACGGTGGGCACCTGCGACGCCGACAGCTGGTGCAGCCCGGTGGACGGGCTGGGCACCACCGTCGATGGCAGCTGCTACCCCGAGGACGACTGCGATCTGTACCGCCAGGACTGCGAGCCCCTGGCCTACGTGAAGAACTGCGTGCCCATGGACATGGACAGCAACTGCTGCCTGCCCTCCGGGGCTCGCGCCGCGGGCCAGAGCTGCTCCTACACCGACAGCGCCTATTTCTGCGCCCAGGGGCTGTTCTGCAGCCGCATCGACTACCACTGCTATGCGCTCTGCGACCCGGATGGCCCCGACAGCTGCCTGGTGGGCCGCTGCTTCAGGCAGGTGGCCGACGACGGCAGCCCCTGGTTCGGGCTCTGTCTCTAGTCGTCAAGATCCAGCCAGAACGCGCCAGGGGGCTGTGGAACACGGGCCGAGCCGCCGATCAGCTCTCTGAGGGCTGACCGCCGCGCGTCCGCCCGCTGACCTCGGAGCTTCGGCATGTCCATCTCGACCCGCACCTTGTCCTGCGCTGCGCTCGCCGCCGCCTGCCTGCTCGCCCCGGGGACCGCCGACGCGGGCTGGAGGGCGCGGGCTGAGGAACTGGAGGCACAGGCGCAGCTGGAGCAGCTGGAGCGCGCGGCGGAGACCCAGCAGGCCGCCGGTGGCAGCGCCGCCGCCTGGCGCGCCCAGAAGCCGTTCGGCAGCGCGGATCTCGTGGCGGCCGTGATGATGGAGGAAGGCCTGGCCGTGGAGGGCAGGCCAGCCTTGATCCTGTCCCGCGAGCAGCTGGCCTCGGCGGTGGAGACGGGCAGCCTGGACGGCGCCCAGGTCCGCTGGCTGAAGCCCAAGGCCTCGGTGCTGCCGCCCAACCCCCACGCCACCACCGACTTCACCGCCTACACGCTGCAGCCCGGTGAGCTGAAGGTGGGCCTGCTGTCGGTGGCCGCAGGGGTGCTGCCCAACGTGCAGCTGAGCACCATGCCCATCATCTACTACGCGGGTCTGCCCAACATCTCGGCCAAGGTCAACGCCATCCAGGTGGGCCCGCTCAACCTCGCGGTCACCGCAGACCGCTACTGGCTGCGACAGGAGACCTTCCGCTCCTCCTACACCGGGGTGGGCGGCGTGGCCTCGCTGCGCATCCTGCCCGCCTGGTCGCTGCACGGAGGATTCAGCTACGCGGGTCTGGCCGCCAAGGGAGCGCCCGACCTCTGCGCCCTGTCCCCGCTGCTCACCGACGCCTGCGTGGAGATCATCGATGAGCCCGACGCCCTCGAGGGCTCCGGGAGCGCCTTCAGCCTGGCGGGCAACGACATCTACGGCGAGGTGATGTGGGTGCGCGCCGCCACCGACATCCGCTTCAACCGCCGCGACTCCTTCATCATCCAGGCCGCGGCCGTGCCCTTCGCGAGGCTGCAGGTGGACAGCGACATGGAGCTGCCCGACATCGCGAAGCTGGACGAGGTGCTGGCCTTCGACGGTCGCGTGCCCCTGTCCTCCATGTACGTGGTCAGCGGCGCCTGGCAGCTGGCCTTCAAGAACGTGCACCTGCGCATCGGCGTGGGCACCTCCACCCTGCCCATGGCCTGGCTGACCCAGACCACCGAGCTGTCCATGCGCTTCGGCGGCAAGGATCGCATCGAGCGAGGCAAGCAGCAGCGGGCCTGGCGGCGCAACCGCAGGGGCCTGCATCGCGGGCTGGACGGGGATCCCGGGTCGGAGCCCGCTTCCGCCGGTGGACAGGCGCTTACGCGCTGATCCTCCCCAGGTGCGTAGCGCGCTACGCGCCGCTGGAGCGCGGCGGACCCGCCTGGGCTGATCGCCCTGTGGCCACCGCGCGTGGCTGAGCTGGGGTTCAGTCAGGAACCGCGGGATAGAAGGTGGCATATGGGCTGTATTGCGACATTTGGTCGCGCTGCGGCACGGCTCTTGCTGTGGCCAGCGGCTTCGCCCTCGTCAGGAGCCCGCAGCATGCAGAACCGCACCTCCACCCGCCGCAAGATCTGGCTGGAAGCCCCCCACCGCGACGACGGCCTGCGCCTGTTGGTGTCCGAGCCGGACGCCCCCGTGGTGGAGGACGCCTGGCGGCGCATCCCGGCCTCGGTGGATCCGGCCAGCGCCGTGCGCGCCCTGATCGACAGCCTGGGAGACAGGGTCTCCACCATCACGCTGGACAGTCTGGCCCAGCTGGCGGGCGCGTCGCGGCTCGGTGCCCCCGGATCGCAGCTGGCCCGCGGCCAGGCCACCGGCCGCGAGCTCCCCGCCCTGGCCCTCGCCGCGCAGCGGGGCAGCGCGAGGCTGCTGCTGAGCTTCGGCGGCCAGGCCCAGGACTACTGGCCGGATCTCGAGGCGCTGCACGGCGCTGGCCGCGAGGTGCGCGCGGTGGTGGAGCGCTGCGCCGATGCCCTGCGGGACGAGCTCGCCGGTGATCTCTCGCTGATGGGGCTGCATCCCCACGGGCTGGACCTGCTGCGCTGGCTAAGGGAGCCCGAGAGCAGGCCCCCGGCGAAGGCCCTGGCGGGATCTCCGCTCTCCCAGCCGCTCATCTTCGTGACCCAGGTGGCGCGGCTGCGGTCGCTGCGGGCGGTGGGCCTGCCCCCGGGCGAGATCGCCCGCTGGGCCGTGGCCACCACCGGCCACAGCCAGGGCATCGCCGCCGCGGCCTTCGCGGCCCAGGGTCTTGAGGGCGAGGCCTTCCTGGAAGGAGCCGCCCTGGTGTCCCGCTACCTGGCCTGGCAGGGCGTGCGCATGCAGGTCTCCTGGGGCCGCGGCCGCAACGGTCGGGCACCCATGGTGGCCATCACCGGCCTGGAGGTCGAGGATCTGGAGCGCCGGGTGAGCGAGGTGGAGGGGCTCACCCTGGCCCTGGTGAACGCGCCCCGCCGCGCCGTGCTCAGCGGCGAGCCCGCAGATCTGGCGCGCTTCGTCCAGCAGATCGAGCGCAGCCAGGAGCGCGCCTCCCGCAGCTTCCAGCGCGGCGAGGGTCCTCCGCCGTCCCCGGTCACCACCGAAGGTCTGGCGGTGGGCGCCCCCTTCCACTCCCCGGCCATGGCGCGGGCCCACGACGCGCTGCGCACCGACGCTCGCAACATGGGGCTGGCGCTGGACCCCTCCAGCCCGGTGCTGCCGCTGCTGCGCTACGAGGACGGCGCCGCCTGGCAGGGCGAGCCGAACCTGATCAGCTCCATGTGCTTCCACCGGGTGGACTGGCAGGCCACCATGGCCGCCGCCCGCCAGCGCGGTGTGACCCATGTGGTGGACCTGGGCCCTGGCGCCGGCGTGGCCACGCTGAGTGCCCTGTGCCTGCAGGGGCACGGGGTGCGCGTGCTGGCCGCCGCCACCGAGGCGGGGCAGGCGCTGCTTCACTCGCGGGATCCTGCCGACAGCGAGCCCCCGCGCCCCTGGGCCGAGAGGGCCCCCCGGGTCCGCCAGCGGGCCGATGGAACCCTGCGCCTGGAGAACGCCTTCACCCGCGCCACCGGCTGCGCGCCGGTGATGCTGCCGGGCATGACCCCCACCACAGTGGACGCGCCCATCGTGGCGGCCGCGGCCAACGCGGGCTTCCTGGCGGAGCTGGCGGGTGGCGGGCAGCCCACCGAGGCCACCCTGCGCCGCCGCTCCGAGCAGCTGCGCAGCCAGCTGGCCCCGGGTGAGGGCTATGTCTTCAACGCCCTGTACCTGGACAGCTACCTGTGGAAGCTGCACCTGGCCGAACAGCGGCTGGTGCAGCGCCTCAAGGCCGAGGGGCATCCCATCCTGGGCGTGACCATCACCGCGGGCCTGCCGCCGGTGGACGAGTGCGTCGCCCTGCTGCGCGAGCTGCGCGAGCTGGGCATGGACCTCAACAGCCTGAAGGTGGGCTCCGACGCGCAGATCGAGCAGGCCCTGCAGATCGCCGACGCGGACCCGGACGCCCTGCTGGTGCTGCAGATCGAGGGCGGCCGGGCCGGCGGCCACCACGGCTTCGAGGAGCTGCCCGAGCTGCTGGTGCGCTGGTATGCGCGCATCCGTCGCCGTCCCCGGCTGTTGCTGGCGGTGGGCGGCGGGGTGGCCACCCCCGAGCAGGTGCAGGCCCTGCTGTCGGGTGCCTGGAGCGAGGCTCGCGGGTTGGCGCCCATGCCGGTGGACGCCGTGTTCCTGGGCACCGTCGCCATGGCCGCCCAGGAGGCGGGCACCTCCCCCGCGGTGAAGCGGGCCCTGGCGGCGGCGCCGGGGGTGGATCGCCTGCTGGCCCGCGGTGTGGCCGTGGGCGGGGTGCGCTCCGGTCGCAGCGGCCTGGGCGCCGACGTGCACTACCTGGACAACCACGCGGCCCGCACCGCGGCCCTGCTGGACGAGGTCGCCGGTGATCACGAGGCAGCGGCGGCGCGGCGCGACGAGATCGCCGCCGCCCTGGCGCGCACGGCCCGGCCGTGGATCGGCGACCTGGCCCACATGAGCTACCTGGCGCTGCTGCGCCGCATGTCCGAGCTGATGGCCCTGGGGGATGGCTCCGCGGAGTCCGACGGTCCCTGGCTGGATCCCTCCCACCGCGAGCGCTTCCTGCGCATGCTGCGCCGCTCCCTGCGGCGCTGCGGCTGGCGGGCGCCCCTGCCCACCGACGGGCGGCTGGACGATCCCGAGGGCCTGCTCTGCGAGCTGGTGCAGGCCTGCCCCGAGCTGGCCACCACCCCCGTGCTGCTGGAGGACGAGCGCTACTTCGTGGAGCGCGTCTGCCGCGGGCCGGGCAAGCCGGTGCCCTTCGTGCCGCTCATCGACGGCGACGTGCACCGCTGGTTCTCCTCGGACTCCCTGTGGCAGTCCCATGACGAGCGCTACGACGCCGAGGCCGTGCTGGTGCTGCCGGGGCCCGCGGCCCTGGCGGGCATCGAGCGGGTGGACGAGCCCGTGGCCCAGCTGCTGGAGCGCTACCTGGAGCCCAGCCGCGCGCAGGCCGGCGAGGCCGACGCGGACCCCGGGTCGCGCGTGGATCCCGTGACCCAGGCCCTGGCGGCCACCACCTGTCTGCTGGGCCTGCGCGAGCGCGCCAACCCGCTGCCCGCCCTGCTGGAGGCGGCCCATGGACGCGCCCGGCTGGAGGCCCTGTCCGCCGATCGCGTGCGGCTGGTGCTGGAGCACCCCGTGCCCGGCGCCGAGAGCGTCGAGCTGGAGCTGCCCTTCGAGCTGCGGCTCGGCCACCGCGTGGCCCTGCGCGCCAGCGAGGATCTGCCCGCGCGGCTGCGCGCCTTCTACGGCGCGGTGATGCCCATCGAGGCGCGCTTCGACCAGGAGCGGCTGGCCGCCTGGCGCCGCACCGTCTCCGATGACGCCGACGGCGAGCCCCTGCAGCTGGCCTTCGCCCGCGCCCTGCCCGGCATGATGCGCAGCCTGCTGGGCGGTGCCCTGGCCGCTGATCCCCTGAGCCTGCTGCACGTGGAGGGCGAGATCCGGCGGCTCTGTCCGGAGTCCGATGGACCGCGGGAGGTGCGCGTGGCCGAGCCCCAGCTGGCGGACGGTCCCGGCGGGCGCCAGGTGTGCATCGAGGCGGAGATCTTCCAGCGGGGTCGCCCCATCGTGGGCATGGCGCAGAGCTTCCTGGTGCAGCGGGTGCACGCTCCCCTGCCCGAGGGCGCCGTGGCGCCCAGCTCCGATCCCGACCTGCTGGAGGGCGCGGTGCGCCTCGAACGTCCCCGGCTGCTGCTGGACGCCGAGCTGTCGGCGCCCGTGGACATGGCGGCCTTCGCCGCCGCCTCCGGCGACTTCAACCCCATCCATCGCGATCCGGCCCTGGCCTGGCTGGCGGGGCTGGAAGGCCCCATCGTGCACGGCCAGTGGGCGGCTTCGGCGGCCTGCGCCCTGCTCACCGCCGGGGGTCGCCGCCTGGACCAGGTGCGCACCCGCTACCTGGCCCCCATGCTGCCCGGGGGGCGCCTGCGCTGCCTGGCCCGCGTGGTGGCCCGGCTGCAGGGCGACGAGATCGTCGAGGTGGAGCTGCGCGCCGGCGAGACCCTGGCCGTGGCCATGACCGCGCGCCTGGCGGCTCCCGTCACGGCGGTGGTCTTCCCTGGACAGGGCTGCCAGCGCCCCGGCATGGGCATGGAGGGCTACGAGCGCTCCGCGGCGGCGCGCCGGGTCTGGGATCGGGCCGAGCGCTACACCCGCGAGCAGCTGGGCTTCTCCCTGCTGGAGGCCGTGCGCGACAACCCGCGCGAGCTGGACGTGGGCGGCGAGGTGCTGCGCCACCCCCAGGGTGTGCTCAACGCCACCCAGATCACCCAGGTGGCCCTGGCCGTGCTGGCCTGCGCCCAGGTGGCGGAGCTGCGCGAGGATCAGCTGCTGCCACCGCTGCCCTGGAGCTGCGGGCACTCCATCGGCGAGTACGCCGCGCTGGCCTCCCTGGGCGGCGTGCTGGAGCTGGAGGCGGTGGTGGACCTGGTGTTCCACCGCGGCACCACCATGCAGCGCTTCGTCCCGCGCGACGAGCAAGGGCGCTCCCCCTACACCATGGGCGTGGTGCGTCCGCACCGCGTGGGGCTGGACGGTGAGCGCCTCATCGCCCTGGTGGAGCGCATCGCCCGGGAGCAGGGCCAGCCCCTGTTCGTGGTCAACCACAACATCCGCGACAAGCAGTACGCGGTGGCCGGGCAGCTGCAGGCCGTCGCCGCCCTGACCGCCGCGCTGGATGAGGCCGGCGAGGGGGGCTGGGTGGAGCTGCCGGGGCTGGACGTGCCCTTCCACTCGCCCCTGCTGCGCGAGGGCGTGGCCGCCTTCCGCGAGGTGCTGGACCGCTGCTTTGCCCAGGAGATGGACCTGCGCTCCCTGGTGGGTCGCTACATCCCCAACCTGGTGGCGCGGCCCTTCGTGCTGGAGCCGGACTTCGTGCAGGCGGTCATCGACGTCACGGGCACCGCGGTGCTCGACGATGCCTTGCTGGATCCCAGCGCTCACGCCCGCACGCTGCTCATCGAGCTGCTGGCCTGGCAGTTCGCCTCCCCCGTGCGCTGGATCGAGACCCAGGATCTGCTGATCGGGCAGGTGCAGCGCGTGCTGGAGGTGGGCCCCGGTGAGGCCCCTGTGCTGGTGAACATGCTGGCGCGCACCCAGGACGCCAGCGGCGGGGAGCTGGAGCTGCTGCACACCGAGCGCGACCGCGAGGCCGTGCTGGGCCTGGGCGAGGAGCAGGTCGAGGAAGCCCCCGTGGTCGCGGCCATCGAGCCCGCTTCAGAGGCCGCCGCCGCGCCCTCGGCGATCGCCGCTCCCCTGGTGGAGGACGCCGCCCTGCCCCTGGGCGAGGCGCTGCGGCTGGTGCTGGCCCTGGCCACCGGTCGCTCCCTGGTGGACTTTGATGGGTCCGCGAGTCTGGACGAGCTGCTGGGCGGCAACTCCGCCCGTCGCAACCAGGTGCTGGCCGACCTGGGCAAGGAGCTGGGCGCACCCCCGGTGGATGGCGCCCACGAGCTGCCCCTGCCCGAGCTGGTGGCGGTGATCCAGCGCGCTGTGGGCCCCCGCTACCGCCACCCGGGTGCCTACCTGCGGGCGGTGCGCGACCGCGCCCTGTCCCAGTGGGGCCGCAGCCAGGCCGAGCTGGAGGCCAGCCTGCAGTCCGAGTGGGGCCTGCCCCCCGGTCGTCGCGCAGCGGTCCTGAGCTTCCTGGCCCTGCAGCTGCGCTCGGAGGGTGGGTCGGACGACAGCCTGGACCAGGCCCTGCAGCGCTACGCGGCGCGGGAGGGGCTCACTCTGCAGCGGCGGGCGGCCCAGAGTGCCTCGGCGGGCCCGGCCATGGACCCCGAAGCCGTGGAGGCGGTGGGTCGCCAGGCCCGCGGTCGCTGGGCTGGTGTGGCCCGGGTGGCCCTGAGCGCGGCGGGGCTGGACCCCGCGCTGGTGGATCGCGTGCCCAAGGCTCCGGCCCTGGAGGCTCCCCGCACCGTGGACAAGCGGCGCGACCTGGGGCTGTTCGATGCCCGCCGGCACGTGGCCTTCACCGCGGCCGCCACCTGGGCGCGCGCCGACGCCCTGCGCTGGTACCACCAGCTGCTGCGGGGCGAGAACCCCGAGGGCAGCTTGGAGCGGCTGGTGCGCGCAGCCTCTCCCGAGCTGGTGGGCGTGCTGGATCACCTGGCCCGTCGGGCGCGTCGAGCCGGGCACGGCGAGGCCGCGGCCGAGCTGGAGCGCTGCGCGAAGCGGGCGCGGCGCGGCGCTGTGGCGCTGCCCTGGGTGGGTGAGACCGCCCTGGTCACCGGCGCGGGTCCCGGCTCCATCGCCGAGGCGGTGGTGGCGGATCTGCTGGCTGGTGGCGCGCGGGTGGTGGCCACCACCTTCCCCATCGCCGAGCCGCGCCGGGCCGCCATCGACCGCCTCCGGGCGCTGTACCGGCGCTGGGCTGCGGCGGGCGCCGAGCTGCACCTGGTGCCCCTGGACCAGGGCCGGCGCGACGACGTGGATGCCCTGTGCAGCTGGCTGGTCTCTTCGGGATCCGAGCAGCGCGGGGCGCGCCGGGTGCGCACCAAGGAGCCCTGGCTGCCCACCCTGTGCTTCCCCTTCGCCGCGGCTCCGGCCGAGGGCGATCCCACCGACGTGACTGATTGGATCAGCCACACCCTGCAGGTGAACCTGGTGGGAGTGGAGCGCCTGGTGGGCGGGCTGGCCCGCGAGACCGCCAAGGCGGGTCGCGAGGCCCCGCGGGTGCACGTGGTGCTGCCGCTGTCGCCCAACCATGGGCAGGTGGGCCGCGACGGCCTGTACGCCGAGTCCAAGGCGGGCCTGGAGGCCCTGCTGCACCGCTGGCGCTCCGAGCAGGATCGCTGGGGTCGGCGGGTGACCCTGGTGGGCGCACGCATGGGCTGGGTGCGCGGTACGGGCCTCATGGGCGGGCTGGACGCCGTGTGGCGCACCGTGGAGGCGGAGCTGGGCATCCTGACCTACGCCAACGAGGACATGGCTCGGCTGCTGCTGGAGCACTGCGACGCCGCTTCGCGCCGGCGAGCCGCGGAGGCCCCGGTCATCGCGGATCTCACCGGCGGCTTCGGCCGGGCGGCCGAGGGCCTGCGCGAGGTCATCGAGCGCGCCCTGCGGGCTGGATCCCGCCAGGAGCAGGCGGAGGAGGCGGCCGCGAGCCAGCCCCTGCCGCTGCCACTGTTCGCCTTCCCGCCGCTGCCCGCGGCGCAGGAGGACGCGGGCTGTTCCCTGGATCCCAGCCAGGCCGTGGCCGTGGTGGGCTTCGGCGAGGTGGGCCCCTTCGGCAACGAGCGCGTGCGCTGGGCGCTGGAGAAGGACGGCGCCCTGAGCCCCGAGGCCGCGCTGGAGCTGGCCTGGCTCTGCGGCCTGGTGCGCGCCGAGGCGGGCAGCTGGGTGGACGCCGAGAGCGGCGAGGTCGTGGACCCCGGTGGGCTGGACGAGCGCTACAGCCTGGGCGAGCGCATCGGCATCCGACAGCTGCAGGACCCCGAGGCCAGGCAGGTGGAGACCCTGGTGGAGCTGCGCCTGGAGCAGGACCTGGTGTTCACCGTGCCCGACGAGGCCCTGGCCCGCAGCCTGGCGGTGCTGGAGCCCGACACCACCGAGATCTTCCCCGACGGTGAGGGCGCCTGGACCGTGCTGCGGCGCGCGGGCAGCCGCGTGCGCCTGCCGCGGGCCGCGTCCATGAGCCGCAGCGTCGGTGGGCTGCTGCCCGAGGGCTGGGATCCCACGCGCCTGGGGCTGGACTCCGACCAGGTGCAGCAGATCGACCCGGTGGCGGCCTTCAACCTGCTGGCCACCGCCGAGGCCTTCCGCTGCGCGGGCACCCAGCCCGAGGAGCTGTGGAGCGCCCTGCATCCCAGCCGCATCGGCAGCACGCAGGGCGGCGGCCTGGGCGGCATGCGCGCCATGCGTCGGCTCTACGTGGACCCGGTGCTGGACCGACAGCGGCAGACCGACGCCCTGCAGGAGGCGCTGATCAACGTCTCGCCCGCCTGGGCCGCCAGCGCCTTCCACGGTGGCTACGGTCCCATGGCCCATCCCGTGGGGGCCTGCGCCACCGCGGCGGTGTCGGTGGAGCTGGGTGTGGATCTGATCCTCTCTGGCAAGGCCGACCTGGTGGTGGCTGGCGCCTACGACGACCTGGGTGTGGAGGGGCGCCGCGGCTTCGCCGACATGGGCGCCACCATCTCCGATGTGGTGTTGCAGGAGCGGGGCATGGATCCCGACCAGGCCAGCCGGCCCTGCGACGCGCGCCGGGCGGGCTTCGTGGAGGCGCAGGGCGGCGGCACGCTGCTGCTGTGCCGGGCCGACAAGGCGCTGGAGCTGGGCCTGCCCATCTACGGGCTGGTGGCCGGCGCCTGGTCCCGCGGTGACGGCATCCAGCCCAGCATCCCGGCGCCCGGGCGCGGGCTGCTGGGTGTGGCGGCGGGCGGTCCCGGCTCGCCGCTGGGCAGGGCGCTGGGCGCCTACGGCCTGGTGGCCGACGACGTGGGCGCGGTGTCCATCCACGGCACCAGCACCGAGGCCAACGACCTGAACGAGGTGGACCTGCACGCGTCCATCGCCCTGGCCCTGGGTCGCGACCCGGGCAATCCCTTGCCGGTCATCGGCCAGAAGGCGCTCACCGGGCACAGCAAGGGCGGCGCGGCGGCCTGGCAGACCATCGGCCTGCTGCAGGCCATGACCGAGGGCGTGATCCCGGCCATGCCGAACCTGGACGAGCCCGACCCCGGGCTGGCGCGGCGCCTGCCCCTGTGCTTCCCCGACGAGCCCGTGCGGGTGGGGCCCGGCGCCTTGAGGGCCGCCCTGCTCACCAGCCTGGGCTTCGGCCACGTGGGCGCCATGGTCTGCCTGGTGCACGCCGACGTGCTGCTGGAGTCCCTGCCCCAGGAGCAGCTGCGGAGCTACTGCGACAGGCGCCAGGAGCGCTGGCGCCGCCGGCTGCGCGAGCAGCACGAGGTGCTGCTGGGCGAGCGGCCCCTGTTCGAGTCCCGGGCCCAGGCGGCGCTGTCGGAGCGCCAGGAGCGGGCCATGCTGCTGGAGCCTCGGTGATCATCGGCCTGGGCATCGACCTGGCGGACAGCCAGCCCTGGCAGCAGGCCCTGGACGACCCCGCCAGCGGCGCGCTGGAGGTCTGCTTCACCGCCGCGGAGCTGGCCACCGCGCGCTCCGGCCCGGTGGACACCGCCCAGCGCCTGGCCGCGCGCTACGCCGCCAAGGAGGCCTTCATCAAGGCGCTGGACTCGGCCCGCTGCGGCCAGCCCCCGCTGGTGCCGGGCCTGGACCTGCGCGAGGTGGAGCTGGCCCTGGACAGCTGGGGCCGCCCCTACCTGGTGCTACACCGCCAGGCCCTGGCCCTGTCCGAGACCCTGGGCGTGCAGCACGCCTGGGTCAGCCTGAGCCACGAAGAGGGCCGGGCGGTGGCGGTGGTGGCGCTGGAGGGGTGAGGTTCTGCGGACACGCGGACAAGGCGAGGATCC
>CAZEJJ010000105.1:12954-25746 GCA_964512185.1 uncultured Enterobacterales bacterium
GGATCCTGCTTGCTCCCTTGGATCCTGCTCCCCTCCTGCTCCCTCCTGCTCCGCTGCTCCTCCGAGGAGGCTCGTCGAACGGTCGATCACCTCCCGATCGCTCGCAAGTCCCGACACTTTTCGCAATGTGGCGCCTTATACGGACGTTTTCAGGCTGTTTTGTGCGCGTGTCGGCGGACATCGTTCGGAAGCCCTGGCTTTCGCGCGTTTTGTGATGATTCCGTGCGAAGCTGGCGGCACATCGTGAGAAGTGGAGCGAGTAATGCGCGGTATCGGCGGATTTCGCTCACAAGCCCCGCCACTTTGTGACGATGTGGCTGCGCCACGCGCCAGGGGCCGCCATTTTCGACGCTCCTTCGACACCCCTTCGACGTTTTCGACGATCCTGGCCTGAGAGCGGCCACCGGCGTCTCGCCGCCAAGCGGCCATAGAGGACGATAATGGTCAGATCCGCGCCCTGTCGTCCCCCC
This sequence comes from uncultured Enterobacterales bacterium, assembly GCA_964512185.1. GTDB lineage: Bacteria > Myxococcota_A > UBA796 > UBA796 > JAFGLY01 > CAZEJJ01. The sequence continues at coordinate 13,425 of CAZEJJ010000105.1, forward strand.
TGGCACGCGCCTTGCTCCTCCTGCCCGTCGAGGAGGTCCATCATGCTGACATTGGGATTCCACCTGCGCTTCCGCCTGAGCAACTACGGGGTCCTGGTGAAGGACATCGCCGGTGCCAGGATCCTGGGGCGCGCGGTCGTCGAGCACGCTCGGCCCTTCGGGCTGCTGTCGTTTGGGGCCGCCGACAACCACCTGCACGTGGTGCTGGCCTGCCAGCGTGAGGAGGCGGGGATCTTCGCGCGGCGGCTGGCCAACAGCCTGCGGCGGCGCCTGCGGCTCCCTGTGCCCTTCGAGCGCTGCTACTTCGAGCCCATGCTGCGGCAGGGGCACCGCTACGATGCGTTCCACTACGCCCTGCGGCAGCAAGCCAAGCACGGCGCCTGGTTCGATCCCTGCTGCGAGTCCACCAACCTGTTGGACCTGCTGGACATGCGGCAGATCGGGGCCTACAGCCGCACCAATGTGCGCGGGCTGCTGCGCCGCGTCGATCGCGACAGCCTGCTGTCGCACTTCGGGCTGGAGGCTCTGCAGCCGGCCTTCCATGTGGAGCACCTGGTGGAGGCCTGCTGCTCGGCGGCCGGCGTGGTGGACCAGCACGGCCGCAGCCCCGAGATCATGCTGGCACGCAGGGCCGTCGCTCAGCTGGGGCGTCAAGAGCTCTCCACCGCGCGCCTCGCCGAGCTGCTGCGCTGCTCCCCCTCGTCGGTGCGGCGCCTCCGCAGCCAGCCGCTGCCCGGCTGGATGGGCCCCGCTGTGCTGCTGCAGATGCAGCTCAGGCAGGAGCTGGCCAGCCGCAGGCCGGGAGAACAGGACGGCGACGAGGTGCTCACCGGACTGACGGTGGCCGGTCGATAGATCCATCCCCCAGGTCAACAGAAATACTCTCCCGGGACACCCGTAGAGGGGACGACTCCCGCGCGCGGGAGTGTCTCTCGTCCGCGTTGAAGCCGCTCCCCGCCCTCGCCGCTCCGCCCCCGTGGGCGTGATACGGGCGGCCTGCCCCGCCCCCGCCGGTGAACCATGCGCAAGCTGCTCGGACCCCTGCTCGTCGCGCTCTTCCTCGTCACCGGCTGTGGTGGCGAAGAGAACGGTCGCAACGGCCACGGCGACAACGGCGAAGAAGAAGAGCCCATGGTGGACCCGCGCACACTGGTTGAAGCCGTCGAGGTCTCGGTGGGCGTGGTGGGCCAGTACGTGGTCTCCTCGGCGGTGGTGGAGAGCGAAGCCGCGGTGGACCTGCTGCCCGAGACCACCGGCGTCGTCACCGCGGTCAAGGTGGAGGAGGGCGACGCGGTGAGCGAGGGCCAGCTGCTGGCCATCATCGAGAACCCCAACCTGGAGGCCACCCTGGAGCGCGCCGCCGCCGAGCTGGAGCGGGTCGAGCAGACCTACGGCGAATTGCAGCGCCTGCGCGAGGCCGGAGCCGTGAGCGAGCGCGAATTGCTCGACGCCCACCACGCCCTGGTCACCGCGCGCGCCTCCCACGACGAGGCCCAGCGCATGGGCGCCTTCACCCGCCTGGTCAGCCCCATCGATGGCCACATCGCCGCCCGCTACATCAAGTTCGGGCAGGTCACCGGTGGCGCCACCCCCGCCTTCCAGGTGGTGGACCTCCATCGCCTGCGCGTGGTGGCTCAGCTGCCCGAGCGCGATCTGGCCCAGCTGCGCGCGGGCCTGCCCGCCCAGCTGGTGCCCGTCTACGACGCCGAGCTGGTGGTGCCCGGCCGCGTGGAGCGCATCGCCCCCGTCGTCGATCCCGCCACCGGCACCTTCCGCGTCACGGTGGTGCCCGAGGGCCCCGCCGGTCAGCTGCGCCCCGGGCAGTTCGTCTCGGTGCGCATCCAGGTCGACCAGCACCAGGGCACCCTGGTGGTGCCGCGCCGGGCGGTGCTCTACGACCGCGGCGAGCCCTATGTCTTCCGTGTCCAGGAGGCCCCGCCTGAAGAGGAAGAGGGAGAGGCGGGCGAGGATGAGGAGGGTGAGGAAGAAGGAGCGGAGGAGCCTGGCCTCGTAGACAAGATCAAGGCCAAGGTCGAGCAGCTGCAGGCCAAGCTCTCGGGTCAGCAGGGCGAAGAAGAAGAAGAGGACGACGAGCTCCCCGGCCCCCACCGCGAGGCGGCCAAGGTGGTGGTGGAGCTGGGCTTCGTGGAGGTGGAGACCGTGGAGATCCTCGGCGGCATCGAGCAGGGTGAGCTGGTGGTCACCCTGGGCCACGAGGCCCTGCGCGACGAGGCCCGCGTGCGCCTGCCCGGCGACCCCACCCTCGAGGAGATCGCCGAGCAGAGGGAGGCCGAGGCCGAGGCCGAGGCCGCAGCGGCTGAGGCCGCCGAAGAGTCCGACGACGACGGCGAAGAAGGCTGAGTCGCGCCATGAGCATGCTCGAGCAGCGCCATCGCCTGTTCAGGGCGCTGGTCACCCACCCCGTGGGTGTGCTGATGGTGTTCATCGGCTCGGGCGTGTTCGGCTGGGTGTCCTACAAGCGCCTGGCTCTCGATCTCATGCCCGACATCTCCTACCCCTCCATCACGGTGCGCACCGAGGTGCCCGGCGCCGCCCCCGAGGAGGTGGAAGACCAGGTCTCCCGCCCGGTGGAGGAGGCGCTGTCCACCGTGCAGGGCCTGGTGGAGCTGGAGAGCCGCTCTCGGGCCGAGCTCTCCGACGTGGTGCTGGAGTTCGGCTGGGGCACCGACATCGACCAGGCGGCCCAGGACGTGCGCGAGCGCCTGCAGACCACCTGGCTGCCCGACGAGGCCGAGCGCCCCCTGATCCTGCGCTACGACCCCAGCCTGGAGCCCATCCTGCGCCTGTCCATCTCCACCGAGGCCCTGGACGCCTGGACCGCCCGCGAGCTCGCGGAGCGCGAGAAGGCGGTGGAGATGGCGAAGGAGGCCGAGAAGGTGCAGGCCATGCGCTCCTCGGGAGGCTGCGCGCTGCAGGCTGGCGGCGGCGACCGCAGCTCAGGGGACGACGACGACGACGACGACGACGACGCGCTGGCGGAAGGAGAGCTCCCGGAAGAAGAGCCCCTGCCCGACTACACGCCGGCCACCCTCTTCCAGCTACGCGAGCTGGCCGAAGAAGAGATCAAGCCCATCCTCGAGGCCATGGACGGCGTGGCGGCCGCCAAGGTGCGCGGCGGCCTGGAGCGCCAGGTGCTCATCGAGCTGCGCGAGGACTGGCTGAGTGCCCGCGGGGTCACCCTGGAGCAGGTGCAGGCCGCGCTCATCGCCCAGAACGTGAACATCTCCGGTGGCTCCATCCGCGAGGGCGACACCGAGTACCTGATCCGCACGCTCAACCAGTTCACCTCGGTGGAAGAGGTGCGCGGCATCGAGCTGGTGCGCCCCGACGGCGCGCGGGTCAAGGTGGCGGACGTGGCCACGGTGCGCGAGGCCCACAAGGACCGCGAGGTGGTCTCCCACCTGAACGCCCGCGAGGCGGTGGAGCTGGAGATCCATCGCGAGGCCGACGCCAACATCGTCAAGGTGGCCCGCGCGGTCAAGGAGCGCCTGGGCCTGGACAAGGAGCCGCCCCCCGATCTGCCCCCGGACATGGATCCCGAGATCCGCGCCCTGCTGATGGGCCCGCCCAGCATCCTGGACGGCCTGCCCGAGGGCGTGGTGGTGGAGGTGCTGGACGACCAGGCGGCCTTCATCGAGGCCTCCATCAGCAACCTGTTCGGAACGGTCAAGCTGGGCGCGGTGCTGGCGGTGCTGGTGCTCTTCCTGTTCCTGCGCAACTTCCGCGCCACCACCATCATCGCCACGGCCATCCCCGTGTCCGTGGTGGTGGCCTTCGCCCCCATGTACCTGGGCTCGGTCTCCCTCAACCTCATGTCCCTGGGCGGGCTCGCCCTGGGTGTGGGCATGCTGGTGGACAACGCCGTGGTGGTGCTGGAGAGCATCCAGACCTCGCTGGAGAAGGGCCTGTCGCGGCGTGCGGCGGCCGTCGAAGGCGTGGGCGAGGTGGCCGCGGCGGTCACCGCCTCCACCTTCACCACGGTGGCGGTGTTCTTCCCCATCACCTTCGTCGAGGGCGTGGCCGGGCAGATCTTCGGCGACCTGGCCATGGCGGTGGTCTTCTCCCTGCTGGCCTCGCTGGCGGTGGCCCTGTTCCTGGTGCCCATGCTGGCCTCACTGGAGCTGCCCGACAGCGGCGAGGTGAGCCTGGACGAGCTGAGCCCGGCCCTGTCCTTCCCCTCGCTGCGGGAGTTCGTCACCGCCTGGCGCGCCGGCCAGGGCTGGCGCAAGCTGTGGCGGCCCTACCTGATCCTGCGGGTCTTCCTGCGCTTCTTCCTGGATGTCTTCGGCGCCATCTTCATGCTGCTGGCGGGCTTCGCGGGTCGCGCCGCGGCCTGGATCGGCGCCCGGATGCTGCCCCGGGTGGGCGGCGCTGCCCTGTGGGTCGCCCAGCGCTTCGGCAGCCGCTACGACCGCCTGTCGCGGCGCTACCAGGGCTGGCTCGACGCCGCGCTGCGCCGGCCCGGCACCGTGCTGGGGGTGGCCGCGCTGCTGCTGGCGGTGAGCGTCGGCTCCATCGATGCCCTGGGCCTGGAGCTGATCCCGCAGGTGCACCAGGGGCGCTTCACCGCCGAGATCGCCCTGCCGGTGGGCACGCCCCTGGAGCGCACGGTCAAGGTGGTGGAGCGCGCCGAGCAGCTGGTGCAGGCCCTGCCGAGTGTGCAGGGGGTGCACGCCACCGTCGGCACCGAGCGCCGCGCCGACAGCGAGCCCGATGAGGGCGAGCACACCGCCAGCCTGCGGGTCCAGCTCAGCCCGGGCGGCAACCTGGCCAGCCGCGAGCGCGTGGCCATGGAGGCCGTGCGCCAGGCCCTGCACGGCCTGCCAGACGCCGAGGTGCTGCTGGAGCGGCCGGCCCTGTTCAGCTTCCAGACCCCGGTGGAGGTGGTGATCCAGGGCCAGGAGCTGCTGGAGCTGCGGCGGCTGTCGGGCGAGGCCCAGCAGCGGGTGGCCCGGCTGCCCGGCATCGAGGACGTGCGCTCCAGCCTGGTGCGCGGCTTCCCCGAGATCCGCATCCGCTACGATCGCACCCTGCTGTCACACTACGGGCTCGACCTGGCCAGCGTGGCGCGGGCGGTGCGCAACAAGGTGCAGGGGGCCGCCGCCCGCGAGCTGGCCCAGGGGGAACATCGGATCGACATGCTGGTGCGGCTCGACGAGGAGGATCGCTCCACGGTGCAGCAGCTGCGGCAGCTGAACGTCAACCCGGCCCTGCGCCCCCCCATCCCGCTGGAGTCCGTGGCCACCCTGGAGCAGGCCGAGGGCCCCTCGGAGATCCGCCGCATCAACCAGCAGCGGGTGGCGGTGGTCTCGGCCAACCTCGAGGGCTTCGACCTGGCGGGCACGGGCAGCCGCATCCGCTCGGCCCTGTTCGAGGTGGAGTGGCCCGAGGGCTACAGCTTCGAGCTGGCGGGCCAGAGCCGCGAGATGCAGCAGTCGCTCACCAGCCTGCGCTTCGCCCTGCTGCTGTCAGTGTTCCTGGTCTACGCCATCATGGCGGGCACCTTCGAGCACCTGCTGCATCCCCTGGTGATCCTGGGCTCGCTCCCGCTCGCGGTGGTGGGCGTGGTGGCGGTGCTGTGGCCGCTGGGGGTGCCGCTGTCGGTGGTGGTGCTCATCGGCTTCATCGTGCTGGCGGGGGTGGTGGTCAACAACGCCATCGTCTTCGTGGACGCCATCAACCGGCGCAGACAGCTCGACGGGCTGTCGCGCCTCGAGGCCATCCGCGTCGCGGGCCGCATCCGGCTGCGCCCCATCCTGATCACCACCTCCACCACGGTGCTGGGCCTGCTGCCTCTGGCCATGGGGTTCGGTGAGGGCTCGGAGATCCAGCGGCCGCTGGCCATCACCATCATCGCCGGCCTCACCAGCTCCACCCTGCTCACCCTGCTGGTCATCCCGGTGCTCTACGACCAGGTGGTGGAGCGCTTCGAGCGCTGGACCGGGCGCGACACGGTGGGCGGCGGCCAGGAGCCGGCAGCGTGAACCGCTGGCTGCCCACCCTCTCGGTCACGCGGCCGGTCACGGTGGTCATGGCCTTCGTGGCGCTGTGCGTGCTGGGCTTCATCGCCCTGGAGCGCGTGCCGCTGGACATGATGCCGCCGGGCTTCAACGCCCCCTACATCTGGGTGTGGGTGCCCTACCGCGACACCACCTCGCTGGAGACCGAGCAGCGCATCGTGCACCCCATGGAGGAGCAGCTGGCCACGGTGGCCGGCATCAAGAACATGTACGCCCGGGCCGACTCCCGCGGCGGCTCGGTGGAGCTGGAATTCCACCAGAGCATCGACATGGGCATGGCCTACAACCAGGTGGTGGACCGCATGGAGCGGGCCATGGCCGAGCTGCCCGACGACGTGGACTGGTACTGGGTGTTCCGCTGGAACCCCGCTGACGAGCCCAAGATCTGGCTGGGCATGACCGTGCCCGACCACCTGGAGGATCCCTACCCCATGGTGGTGCAGCGCATCCAGCGCCCGCTGGAGCGCATCGAGGGGGTGGGCCAGGTGGAGATCTGGGGGGTGCGCGAAAAACAGGTGTGGGTGGACTTCGATCGCGAAGCGCTGGCGGCCTACGGCGTGGATCTGTCCACCCTGGTGGGGCGGCTGCGCAACGACAACTTCCAGCTGTCCGGGGGGCGCATCACCGAGCGCGGCAGCCTGCGCTACCTGCGCTCCATGGCGCGCTTCGAAGACCTGGACGCGCTGCGGGACTACCCGGTGGCGCCAGGGATCAAGCTGTCGCACCTGGCGGAGGTGAGCTACCGGGCCGAGCCCGACGACACCATCCACCTGATAAACGGCCAGGATGCGGCGGTGGTGGGGGTCACCGCCGAGAGCGGCGCCAACGCGGTGGAGCTGTGCCGGAACGTGCGCGACACCCTGGCCCGGCTGGAGAAGAAGCCGGATCTGGAGGGCTTCGCGTTCTTCCCCATCTTCGACCAGGGCGATGAGATCGAGAGCTCCATCGGCACCCTGCGGGACACGGCTCTGCAAGGGGGTCTGTTCGCGCTCATCGTGCTGTTCGTGTTCCTGCGCGAGTGGCGCATGACCCTGCTCATCGCGGGCTGCATCCCGTTCTCGCTGCTCATCACGGTGGTGGTCCTGTACTTCTCGGGAGGCAACCTGAACCTGCTGTCCATGGCGGGCATGATGATCGCCGTGGGCATGGTGGTGGACAACGCCATCGTGGTGGTGGAGACCATCTTCAGATCCAGACAGGACGGCGAGGACCGCGAGGGGGCCGCCGTGGCGGGCACGGCCGAGGTGGCCCTGGCCATCACCCTGTCCACCGCCACCACCATGGTGGTCTTCCTGCCCATCATCTTGATGAGCGAGAACGCCATGTTCTCGTTCTTCATGAAGGCCCTGGGCATGCCGGTGGTGTGGGCCCTGGGGGCCAGCCTGCTGGTGGCCCTGATCTTCACGCCGCTCACCACCACCTTCCTGGAGAGCCGCCGCATCGTGGCCGACGCCCGCTGGCTGGCCTGGCTGTCGGCGCGCTACGAGCGCGGCCTGGGCTGGGTGCTCACCCATCGCTTCGACGCCGTGGTGGCGGTGGTGGCCGTGGTGCTGCTCACCACCCAGGTGCCCATGAAGTCCGTGGGCTGCAGCGGCAACGATGACGGCGAGGTGGGGCGCTTCATGATCCGCTACGAGGTGCCCGCCGCCATGACCCAGGCGGAGCGCCAGGCCACGGTGGACAACATCGAGGCGCTGGTGCGCGAGAACTGGGACAGCTGGGGGGTGGAGTTCACCCGCACGCGCCTGCGCGAGGGCCGCACCAACGGCTGGATGCAGGTGAGCCTGCTGGACAAGGACGAGTGGCCCGAGGGCGCCATCGAGCGCGACGAGATCCTGGACGACGTGCGCGACGAGCTGCCCGACCTGCCCGGGGTGCGCTTCGCCCTGGGCTGGGGCGAGGATCCCATGGGCAACCGCACCATCGGGGTGCGCCTGTTCGGCGAGGAGACCGAGGTGCTCGAAGGCATCGCCGGAGAGGTGGCCCGCCGGCTGGAGGCGCAGCCGGCCTTCCTCTCCGCCTACACCTCGGGCGACACCGAGGGCACCCAGGAGATCCGCCTGGACGTGGATCGCGAGGCCTTGGCCCGCTACGGCCTGGACGCCAGCACGGTGGGGGGCTCGCTGGCCTTCGCCATGCGCGGCATCGACCTGCCCGAGATGTGGGAGAACGGCCGCGACGTCAACGTCAAGGCCCGCTTCCAGGAGGCGGATCGCGACGACCTGGAGACCCTGCTGGACTTCCCCCTGTACACCGCCGGCGGGGCCTCGGTGCCCATCCGGGCGGTCACCAGCTCCCAGGTCACGCGGGGCTGGGGCTCCATCCGTCGGGAGCAGCGGCGCACGGGCCTGACCGTGCAGGTGGATCTCGACGAGGGGGTGGAGGTCATGCAGGCCTTCGGCCTGGTGGAGGCCGCCATGGGCGACTTCGACTTCCCCCGGGGCTACGGCTGGGAGCAGGGCAGCCGCTACGCCGAGCAGCAGGAGTCCGATGACGCCCAGCAGTTCGCGCTGCTGCTGTCCATCGTGCTGGTGTTCCTGCTCATGGGCGTGCTCTTCGAGAGCTTCGTGCTGCCCATGGCGGTGATCACCACCGTGCCCATGGCCATGCTGGGGGTGTACTGGACCCTGTACCTGACGGACACGCCGCTGGACGTGATGGCCGGGCTGGGGCTGGTGGTGCTGGTGGGGGTGGTGGTGAACAACGGCATCGTGCTGGTGGATCTGGTCACCCGCCTGCGCGGCGAGGGCCTGGCGCGCAACGAGGCCCTGGTCAAGGCGGGCATGCGCCGCCTGCGCCCCATCCTGATGACCGCCATGACCACCTTCTTCGGCCTGCTGCCCATGGCCCTGGGGCGCTCCACCTTCCTGGACATCCCCTACGCGCCGCTGGGCCGGGTGGTGGCGGGTGGCCTGGCCACGGCCACCGTGCTCACCCTGTTCTTCGTGCCTCTGCTATACACACTGCTTGACGATACGCGCTCGGCCTTCTGGCGCTGGCTGGCTTTCGCCCGCAACAAGCCCCTGGTCGAGCAGGAGGTCTCCTCCAGATGAGCACCACCCTCGCCATCGCCCTGCTGCTCGCCGGTGGCTCCCAGGCCGCCGACCTGAGCTACACCCAGGCGCTGGAACAGGCCCTGGAGCGCAACCCCACGCTGGTGCAGGCCCAGGCCTCCCTGTCGTCGGCCCACGGCTCGCTGGTCAGCTCCCGCGGCAGCTTCGATCCCTCGCTGGCCGTGGCCGTGGACACCCAGACCTCCATCTCCGAGGGGTTCTCCCAGCTGGGCGCGGTGGCCACCGAGTCCAGCACCACCAGCTACAGCGCCGGGCTGGGCCAGTACCTGCCCACCGGCACCAGCCTGGGGCTCGACTGGTCCGTGGACAGCTCCGCCTATCGCTACGAGCTGCTCGACAGCGGCATGACCTGGGAGCTGGAGGCTCCCCAGCGCTACAGCACCCTGTCCGCGAGCATCAGCCAGTCCCTGCTGGAAGGCCACCGCATGGCCTACAACCTGCAGGCGGTGCGCGAGGCGGAGCGGGCGGTCAGCCGCGCCGAGGCCACCCTGATGGCCACCCGGCTGCAGATGGTAGCCGACACCGCCAGCGCCTACTGGAACCTGGTCTCCATGCGCGACTTCACCGAGATCGCGCGCCAGGCCCTGACCGTCGCCGAAGAGGAGCAGCGCGTGGTGCGCGCCATGGTGGACGCGGGGCAGCTCGCCCCGGTGGAGGGCACCCGGGTGGAGGCCGCGGTGGTGCAGGCTCGCTCGGCGCTGATCGAGGCCGAGCACGCCCAGCTGGTGGCCAGCGAGAGCCTGGCCCAGCTGCTGGGCGCGGACCCCGCCCAGTCGCTGGATCCTTCGAGCCAGCCGGACAAACCCCTGGACCTGTCCCTGGACGACGCGCAGGTGGTGGAGTCCGCCCTGCAAGGCAACCCGGAGCTGCTGGTGTACCGCAGCAGCGTGGACAGCGCGCGCATCGCGGTGGCCAACGCCCGCCACGCCCGCCTGCCCGAGCTCTCCGTCAACACTGCCTTCGCGCTCAACGGCTACGAGCCGAGCTTCTCGGACGCGGTGGCCGAGATGTTCACTGGTGACCTGCGCTTCTGGAGCGTGGGTGGAGAGCTGAGCGTGCCCTTGGGCAACCGCTCCGACAAGGGCTCGCTGCTGTCGGCCCAGGCTGCCTTCACCGAGGCCGAGCAGGCGCTGGCGGCCGCCGAGCGCAGCGTGGCCAGCCAGGTGCTGTCGCAGCTGCGCCTGGTGGAAGCCGGCAAGCTCAAGGTGGAGCTGGCCCAGGCCAACCTGCGCCTGGCCCAGGCCACGCTGGACGCCGAAAAAGCCCGCCAGCGCGAGGGCCGCGCGATTCAAAAAGACGTGCTCGAGGCCCAGCGCACCCTGTCCGACGCGCAGGCCGGCCTGGTGCAGGCCCGCACCGACTACGTGCTGGCGGTGGTGGAGCTGGGGCGTTTGCAGGGGCGGATCGAGGGCGTCGCGGGGTAGCGGGTGCTCCCCATCGTCATCGTCGGCGCGGGCCCCGCAGGCCTGACCACGGCCCTGAGGCTGCTGGCCCAGGCGCCGGCCCTGGCCGACCGCGTGCTGGTGCTGGAGAAGGCGCGCTTTCCGCGCGACAAGATCTGTGCGGGCGGGCTGGGGGAGCGGGGCCTGCGGGTGCTGCGGGATCTCGACGCCCTGCCCGAGGTGCCCTGCGTGCCCATCCACGGCTTCTGCATGCTGAGCAGCCAGCCGCGACAGGCGGTGCGGCGCGAGGGCTGCATCGGGCTGGTGATCCGCCGGCTGGAGCTGGACGCGGCGCTGGCGGCCCTGGCCCAGGAGAGAGGGGTCCGCCTGCGCCAGGGCGTGAAGGTGACCGGGCTGCAGGAGCTGTCGGATCGCGTGCGGCTGGAGACCAGCGACGGCCAGCTGGAGGCCGCCGTGGTGGTGGGCGCCGACGGCGTGGGCAGCCTCGTGCGCCGCCACCTGGATCGCGAGCTGCCCGGCCTGCGGGCCCAGGTGGTGGAGGTGGACACCCAGGCGGTGGAGGGCGACGAGGCGCGCGATCTCATCACCTTCGACATCCGCGATCACGATCTGCTCGGCTACAGCTGGCACTTCGCCACGCTGGTGGACGGTGAACCTCGCATGTGCCGCGGTGTGTACCACCTGAGACCCACGGCTCACGAGGGCCTCGAACCCGTGGGCACCGACATCGAAGCGCTCCTGGCGGCGCTGCTCACGGAGCGCGGCCTCGATCCTGCGGCGCACCGTTTCAAGCGCTTCGCCGAGCGTTGCTACCAGCGTGGAGCCCGCCTGGTGCAGGGCCGCCTGCTGCTGGTGGGCGAGGCCGCCGGCATCGATCCCGTCTCCGGCGAAGGGCTGGCCCACGGCATCGAGTACGGCGACCTGGCGGGTCGCTTTCTGGCCCGGACCGAGCTGGAGCCCGCGGCCCTGGCGGGCTGGCAGCGCAGTCTGGAGCGCTCTCGGCTGGGCTGGGACCTGGCGCTGTGCCACCGGCTGCTGCGCCACCTCTACGGGCCCCGCCGCGAGCGCACCGAGGCCATGCTCTTCGCCCAGGAGCACGCCCTGAAGGGCTGCGTGCACCGCTTCGCCGGCGAGCTGCCCGGCCTGGGTCTGGCCCTGCGCGCCGCCCTGTGGGCTGGCCGGGTCAGGTGGGGTGGATAGTGGCGGGCATGCTCGACTATCTGCTCGTCATCCTCGCCCTGGCGGCCCCCATCCCCGCCGAGGAGCCCGCCGTGGCCAGAACGATGATCCCCGCGCCCGAGCTCTCCCTGGTGCCCGGTCCGGCCCTCGAGCCCGCCGCCGAGCTGCGGGCCTGGCTCGACGCCGCGCCGCAGGGCCAGCTGCGCCTGCCCGTGGTGCTGGCCTTCGCCGACGAGCACCGCCTGGCGCTGGGGCAGGCCTGGCTGGGCGTGCGGCCCAGCGAGCCGGGCCGCGACGCGATCCTGCTGTCCATCGAGGACAGCGCCCTGGGCATCGCGCTGCTGGACCGCGTGCGGGAGCACTGTCCTGGCGACCAGCCCGCCTGCGCCATGTGGCTGGAGGGCTACTGGAAGCGGTCGCCGCACCTCGACGCGGACTTCTCCCTGCGCCGCGTGCTGGGCCTGGTGGAGCCCGGCGCCGAGGCGCGGGTGTGGGTGGAGGCGCCAGCGGACTGAGCCGGCGGCCAAGCGTCGCTTCTCTGCGTGCGGAGAGCCTGGATTCGACCGCTGTGCGGCCAAGCGTCGCTTCTCTGCGTGCGGAGAGCCTGGATTCGACCGCTGTGCGG
>CAZEJJ010000106.1:0-25423 GCA_964512185.1 uncultured Enterobacterales bacterium
AAGTATCTGGCCGCCCAGCAGGGTGGGCAGGTACTTCTGGGCACGGGCACTATAGTGTGCCCAGGCTGACGTGGAAACGCAGGGTCGACTCGTCGCGTTCCTCGATGGGGGCCGGGTTGATTCCCAGATCCAGCTGCAAGGGGCCCAGCGCCGTGGCATAGCGGAAGCCGACGCCCACGCCTGTGCGCAGCAAGGGCTCGCCGCCTTCCTGCATGGAGGTGGTCTCCACAAGGTCGTTGAGCAGGAACGCATTGCCCACGTCGGTGAACGCCACCACCGCTGCGTCCTGCCAGCTTGACAGGCCCAGGACGGACAGCGGGACCTTGAGCTCCAGGGTGCCCAGGAGCATGGCGTCACCGCCTGTCGCCACCCAGCGGTGGGGATCCGAGCTGCGCAGGTATTCCAGCAGCGGGGAGATCTCCGGGGGGTAGCCTGGATCGTAGGCCGACAGCCGGTTCTTGGGGCCCACCGTCTCGCGCCGGTAGCCGCGCAGCGAGCCGGCACCACCCAGGCGGAAGCGTTCCTCCAAGGGGAGTGTCGTGGCCGTGTCCAGCACCTGGGCCATGCCCGCCTGCAGGCCGATCAGCAGCCCCAGCCGGCGCAGGGGCAGCAGGGTCTGCAGCTGTGTGCGCCCGGTCACCAGGGGCACATCCGACAGCACCCCGTCCTCGAGGCGTCCCTGCAGCATCCAGCGCACACCTCGACGTGGATTCTGGGGATCGTCCCGGGCGTCCGCCACCAGCAGGAATCCCGGGCCCGAGGCGATGCGCCCGGCACTGGGCAGGGTCAGATCCGACCAAGCCGTGGGGTCGAAGGGCTCGTCGTCCTCCACGGAGCTGTCGGGCAGGCCCAGGCGAGACAGCCAGGGATCGTCCTCCAGCAAGGCACCCGAGTCCACGTCTTCCAGCCGTCGCCACTCCAGCCGGTAGTCCATCACCAGCTGTCCGCTCCTGCCCAGCGGGGTCTGGACACCCACACCGCCGCCAGAGCGCGCCAGGCGGAAGGTCGTGTGCTGTGTCTCCTCGTTGATGAGCAGGTCCAGAAAGGAGCGCTGCTCGTCACCCGGGATGTTGGGGGCCTCGTAGCGCAGGCCGGCGCGCCACTCCGGGGCCGTGGTGTCCAGGCGCCACTCTTCGCCCGAGTAGGACAGCCCCGCCTGGGTCACCAGGCTCAAGCGGTGCGCGCGGCCCCACAGGTTGCGGTGGGTGGCCCGCATGAACGCCTTGACCCCCTGGTCGGTGGAGGCGCCGCCGCCCACGTCCAGCGCGATGCGCGGGTACTCGTCCACCACCACCAGCAGGTCCTTCACCCGGTCTTCGTCCCCGATGAGCAGGGTCTCCACCCGGCCGAACAGCTGCAGGTCGTAGAGCTTGCGTCGGGTCTCCACCAGCCCCGAGCGGGTGACCGGTTCACCCGCGTGCAGCAGGATCTCCCGCTCGATGATGTGCCGCCGCGTGTACTCGTGCCCCTGCACGATGGTGTTGCGCAGCCACACACTGGGGCCCGCGGTAGCCACGAAGCGCACCACCGCCTTGTCGGTGGCCGTGTCCACCTCGCGCAGCACCTGCACGTCCGCCTGCAGGAAACCCTCGTCCCAGCAGGCCTCCGCCAGCTGCCGAGCCAGCGCGTCCATGGCCGAGGGATCCAGCGGCTGCCCTTCAAGCTCCCGCGCGCCCTCCAGCACCTCCTCGGCGCCGGGGCAGGCTTGGCCCTCCAGGCGCAGCTGCGCCAGGGTGGTGCGCGGACCCTCCACCACCTGCACCGTCACCGTCACCGGCACCTTGCCGCTGCGACGGCGCTCTCCTGCCGCCAGCTCCTCCCGCTCCAGGCGCGCCTGCAAGAAGCCTTGGCTCCGGTAGAACTCCCGCAGCACCTCCAGGGAACGGTCCACCTCCTCGTGGGTCACGCGAGCACGCGGCCAGTGACCCAGCACCTCGGGGCTGGCCTCGCCCATGGCGTCGGCCAGGTAGCGATCCCCGTAGGCCTCGGCCCCCTCGAAGCGCACCTGGTCCAGCACGTGCCGCGGGCCACGATCCACCGCCACTCGCACGCTGCGCAGATCCCCGTCGTCTCTGGCCCGCAGGTCCATCCGAGCGGTGAGCCAGCCGCGCCGCTTGAGATCCTGCACCAGCAGGTCCTCCACCTCGGCCAGGATCTCGGGGGTGACCTCGTGGGTGAGCTGCCCGCGCACCTGCTGGGCCAGGCGCCGCCGGCTGATCAGGCCCACCCCGTCCACGCTCACCTCCACCTGCCTGCCCGCCTGCACAAGGTAGGTGAGCCGGGCGTCCAGCGAGCCCTCTTCCACCGGCAGCAGCAGGCCCTTCACCTCGGCCTCAGGGTAGTGCCGGCGCACCAGCAGCTCTTCGAGCGCGTCGTGGGCCGCCTGCACATCGTCGCGCTCGTAGCGCCGTCCCTGCCGCAGGTCGTTGCGCCGCAGTGTCCTTCGAGCCGGACGCTCCAGCTCCTCGGGCATGCCCACCAGGGTGATGTCCTCCAGCAGCTGGGGGGGGCCAGGATCCACCCGCAGCTCCAGGTCCAGCTGGCGCAGGTCCACCGGCTGCGCCTGCACCTGCACCTCGGCGTGAGGGTGCCCGCGCTTGGCCAGCGCCTGGGTGACCCGCCGCTGCACCGCAGCCACGTCCTGGTTCTCGTAGAAGGCGTCGCCCCGCCCCAGCCCAGTGGCCGCTTCGACCTCGCGCCGGCTCAAGGGGCCCGCGGCCTTGGCTCGAATCCTGCGCAGGCGGGGAGGCGGTGACACCAGGTACACCAGGCGCACCGCCTGGAAGGGAAAGCCCTCGTCGTCGTAGCCCACCCAGGGCTCCACATGGGCCTCCACCGCCGCGAACTGGCCCACCTGGTGCAACACCGTGAGATCCGCCCGCACCCGGTGCAGCTCCAGGGCATCACCCTGCTTGAGGTTCAGCAGCGGCTCCAGGTTCTCGCCAGGCAGCCCTCCGTCCGCCGCTTCCAGCGAGACCATGACCACTGGCTGACCCGCATACCAGGGTGTCTCCGCTCCCGCGGCCGTGGCCGCCACCAGCAGCAGCGCCAGGAAGATCGCCGTCACTCGATCTCCCAGCGCAGCTTCACCTCGGCGCCCCAGGCACCCCCGATGTCGAGGCTGCGCTCGTACTGGATCGACGAGTAGTAGGTGGTGGCGAACAGCCGGCGGGCCAGCCTCTTCTCGACGCTGACGAACAGGTCCTCCGGCCGCGTGACGTTCATCTCGCCCGTGACCGTGACATCCCAGGGCGCGTCGAAGTCCTTCTCCACGACGAGCCGCGGCTCGGAGCTCACGTTGCGCACACCCTCGGTGGTGGTGCCGGTGACGATGTCGATGCGGTCCACGATGTCGCCGCCGAGGCGTTCCAGAATCTCGCCGCTGCTCAGCAGCTCGTTGGAGAGCAGATCCAGGCCCTCCCAGGCCAGCGCCTGCTGCAGATCGCCGTACTCCTCCAGCTCCTCGCGGGTGGCTCCGAACACCAACAGCCAGTTGATGTCCGCCTGGGACAGCGGCGGATCGCTGCTGGCGCTGGTGCGCCAGTCCGAGAAGGGACCGGTGACCCGGTAGTAGACCATGTAGTCCCGCACTCGGCTGCGCACCTCCGACTCCAGCAGGATGTCCAGCTCCGGGTCGAAGGTGTAGGGGTCGATGAAGTGCAGCTCCGCGCGGGTCACGTCGAAGGCCCGCTCCTGCAGGTACACCCGGCCGTCCGGCTCGGTCCACACCTCGCCCACCACCCCTGGGCGGGCCGTGTCGCCCACCACCCGTAGATCCGCCGACAGCTGAGCGTTGCCCACGTTGTTGCGCAGCCGCCCAGTGCCCGGCGCCCTCACCTGGATGTCCATGGAGAACACATCCGCGCTGTCGTCAGGAGCGGCTGCGGTCAGGCGCTCCTCCTTCACCTCCAGCACCCAGCTCTCCCAGTCGATGCGCTCGTTGAACAGCATCTCGTCCACCAGGATGCTGCCCGAGAGCACCAGCTCGTCCACCGGGCCCTCGAAGGCCAGTTCGGCGTCGCCCACGATGGGCGGCAGATCGTCCAGGTACTTCACCCGCACATCCGTGAGCCTGCCCTCTAGATCGTAAGCGCGGGGCAGCCAGCCACGGGCGTGGATACGCCCGGAGAAGCTGGCCTCGCCGCCCCCCAGCCGCCCCTGCAACAGCTCCACGTGGTAGCCATCGGCGGTGGCCGCCACCGAGCCGTGCAGGGCCTCGATGGTGTGGGGGAACCAGCTGGTGCGCACCAGGCCGTCGCGCAGGGAGGCCCGCAGGCGCACCTCGGGCTGCCGGGCGGGGCCGGCCACCGACAGGTCCCAGCGCGCCACCCCATCGCTGCGCAGGATCTCCGGGCCCAGCAGCCGCAGCCACTCCAGGTCCAGCTCACCGTCTCCGGTAAGCACCATGGAGCGATCCGGGAACTTCTCGCCCTGCAGGTTCAGCTTGGACCCCGAGCCGGCGAGCCTGACCCCATCGAGCCTCCAGTAGGGGCCCCTGAGGGTGAAGTTCCAGGGCTCGTCGCTGGCCAGGCTCTTGTCGGCCCACTGCAGGCTCACCTCGTGCACTGTGGCGTCGAGATCCGGTGTCCCTCCGCCCTGCCCCGCCACCGTCACCCGGCCATCGGCATAGGCCCGCACCGGCACGCCGGCAGCCGAGAGGGGCACCGCCAGGTGCAGGGGCAGCCGCTGCAGGTCGAACAGGAAATCGTACTCGCTGCTGGACCAGTCGGCCTGGCCAGCGAGATCCACGCTGCTGCCCACCAGGCTGCCGGTCACCTGCACCAGGCTCCCATGGCTGTCGAAGTCCAGCCGCGACGAGGGCACCGCCACGTCATGGGAGCGCAGCCCGGTGAGCGCCACCTGGCCGGAAAACAGCGGCTCGCTCAGGCTGCCGCCCATGCTCGCGAAGACCCTCACGCCGCCTTCGAGAGGCCAGCCCAGCTCCGCCAGGGCGTCGGCGGTCTCCAGCCGCAGCCCATCGCTCAACAAGGAGAAATTCGCAGCGTAGGCGCGGCCAACACTGCCCCGCAGCAGCAGCGACTCAGACTCGCCGCGGCGCGAGAGCTCCAGGTGCCGCAGTGTGAAGATCCCATCGCGCATGCGCGCGCTGGCCAGGCCCGAGGGAAAGCGCTCCCCCAGGATCTCGGCGTCGTTGAGTGTGAGCTCAGCGCTGCCGTCCATGTGGAATGGATCGCCATTCAGGTCGAGGGTGCCTTGCACCTTCGCCTCCACCCCCGGCAGGTCAAGGAACATGCCCGCCAGGTCGCTCAGCCTCCCGTCGTGTACCAGCACCTGGGTGTCCAGGGTCAGGCTGGGCACGAAGTCTACGACCAGGTTGCCTGAGTAGCGCGTGATCCCGCGCCGGGCCTGGAAGTCGGTGAAGCGCAGCTGCTTCATGGTGGGCGCCTGGATGGCCAGCTCAGCCTCGTCGGCAAACGGGATGCCCAGCACCTCCAGGCCCGCCACCTGGGCCGTGCCCTCGGCCTGCAGCGTTCGGTAGGGGCCCCAGATACGGCCCGACACCCGACCGCGCCCCGCGAGCTCCAGATCCGACAGTGGCGCCAGCTGACGCAGATCGAAGGGCCGCAGATCCAGGTCCACGTCCAGCTCCCCCTGGGGGCCCAGCCCGATTGACACCGATCCGCTCCCCTGCCCTCGCGGCAGGCTCAGCTGCTCAACCCGCGCGCTCACCCGCCGCGGCTCCACCAGGATCTCGCCCTCCAGCGAGCCATAGGGGATGGCCAGCACCGGCGAGCTGTCCGCCCGGGACACGGGACCGTCGTTCACATGGAAGCCCTGCGTGTCGAAGCGGTAGGGCCCCTCCAGCCTCAAGGGCGAGAAGCTGCCGGACAGCGTCGCCTGCAGCCCCAGCTCCAGATCCACCCACGGGGTGGGGGCCACGCCCAGATCCCGCAGCAGCGGCTCCAATCGCAGGCCCGTACCGTCCAGCACCAGCTGCACGCTGCCGTCCGCCAAGGCCATCTGGCCATGGGCTTCCACCAGGCCCTCCGCCCAGTCGGCGTCCAGGTGCGTCAGGTGCAACTGGTCGCTGCCGGGGGGGAGCTCCCACTCCCCGTGCATGGCCCCGAAGTTGACCGTGCGGCCCTCCTGTCCGGCCCCCAGCTCCTGCCCCGTCGCGGCCTGCAGCAGCCGAGCTGGAGAGACGGTGAAGCTGCCGCCCAGGTGGGGATACCGGGAGCTGCCCGACAGCTGCAGGTCCAGGTCGAAGCTGCCCTCCATGCGCCTGCGCGGCAGCAGGAAGGGGTCTAGATCCGCCAGGTCCACCCCCAGCCAGATGCTCCCCTCCAGCGGGCCCTTTCGCTGCAGGTCCAGCTGGCCCGAGGCGCTTCCCAGCGGGAAGCCTAGCGAGAGCTCGGGTACCACCAGGCGGCTCAGCTCCACCGTCAGCCCCTCCCAATGCAGGGGCTCGCTGGCCTGCTGGAAGCTGCCCCGCTGCACCTCCAGTCGGGCCACCGACAGCGTGCAGCCGTGGGGGCGCCCGTCGGGCTCCAGGTCCAGGTCCTTCACCGTGACACGACCCTGTTCCGTGTGCAGCGTGAGCTGCGCGTCCAACACCTGGAGCTCCTGCCAGGGTGTTCCACCGCCGCCTTCGGTCTTGACCGCATCCCGGAATTCCCGGAGACCGTCGGGGTCGAGGTGCAGGTTGAGCACGGGGCCCTTCACCTGCACCTGCTCGATGGTCGGCTTGACTCCCTGGCGGCCGAAGCCCACCACCACCTCGCGCACCGCCAGGATGGTGTCGCCGCCCTCCCGCGAGCTCAGGATCAGCCCGTGCACCCGCAGCTGACGCCGGATGGGCTCCACGTGCACGCCCCCCACGCTGGCCCGCTCCCCCGAGGCCAGCTCCACCGCCCCCACCAGGGCCAACCCCAGCCAGCGCTCCATGGCGGCGGTGCGCAGCAGCAGCAGGGCAGCGCCCGCGATCACCACCGCGATACCGCCCATGAGGGCGAGCCTGCGGAAGCGTCGCCGGGCCGGCCGCTGCGCCAATTTCATCTCCTGTGGGGTACAGACACCACAAGCGGCCAGGATCCGCCTTCGACGACCGCGCTTC
Organism: uncultured Enterobacterales bacterium; assembly: GCA_964512185.1. Lineage (GTDB taxonomy): Bacteria > Myxococcota_A > UBA796 > UBA796 > JAFGLY01 > CAZEJJ01. The sequence continues at coordinate 7,076 of CAZEJJ010000106.1, forward strand.
CTCGGAATCTCACCATGCACGGATAACCGGCTGCACCCGCCGGAGGAGCGCGAGATGCGCGCTCCAGACGCCACCTTCGCAGCTTGCCAGCCCGCCGCGAGGCGTGGTACAAAGCTCCACTGGCTCAACGAGGCGTGCGTGGGTAAAATCGGCTTTGCTGTTTCCTTTCCCCGCGGGCGAACCGTGCGGAACCCCGCCATCCTGGCCGCGATCCTGCTCTGCTCGGCCTGCTCCTCCAGCCGGGCCTGGTTCTCTGCTCAGCACGACCTGGGTGAGGTGCTCAGCGCCGAGATCCAGGCGGCCCAGGATTCAATCCACCTGGCCATCTACACCTTCACCCAGCCCGATATCCGCGATGCGCTGTACGACGCCGCGCTGGTCCGCGGCGTCGACATCCGGCTCTGCGCCGACGCCGGCCAGTCCTACACCCTGAGCGACCAGCGCGAAGCCCTGCGCATCCTCGACGACGACGCCGGCGTGCAGGTGCGCGTCGCCGATGGCTTCGGCGGCGGCATCATGCACCACAAGCTGGCCATCGTGGATCAGCACACCGTGATCACGGGCGCCTTCAAATACACCCGCGCGCCATTCCAGATCACCGACGAAAACCTGCGGGTGCGCGCCTCTCCAGAGCTCGCGGCCTCCTACGAGGCCGCCTTCCAGGAGCTATGGAGCCGCTGCGAGGAGCTGGAATAGGAGAAGCGGCCTTGGCCTCCCTTCCAATCCTGCTGATGATGGCGGCGCTGCCCCGCGCCACCGCGGGTGTGTACCCCACGCCCATCGTGGTGGACGGCGAAGACGACCTGCGCGAGCTGTATGCCGACGGCACGCTCACCGAAGACGACTTCGAGATCCTGGTGGAGCTGCTCAACAATCCCCTCGACATCAACCGCGCCCGCCGCGGTGAGCTCTACGATCTCCCGGGTGTCAGCCTGGAGCAGGCGCGCCGGATCGTAGCCGACCGCCGTGGACGCGGCCCCTTCGGCGACATCACCGACCTGCTGCGGATCGAAGGCATCGACCAGCAGACCCTGGCCCAGGTCTACCCCTTCGCCGAGGCCATCCCGCCGGTCAGCCCCACCGAGCACCTCAAGGGCGCCATCCGGGTGCGCAGCGCCCTGGAGCTCGAGCCCGACGAGCCCATCGAAGACGACCACGCCAACCGCACCCACGACGCCCGCCAGCTGGGCTACGGCCGCGTGCCAAACACCTACCTCTCCACCCGCCTGCGCTACAACAGGTGGCTCAAGGCGGGCTTCCTCGGGCTGGCGCAGGACGGCATCAGCGCCATGGCCTACGACCCCGAATCCCGTGACTTCTACGCCAGCTGGCGCTCCCCCCAGCTCGAGCTCGGCAAGCTCTACGTCCAGGCCGAGCGCCTGCGCTGGGAAGCCATCGCCGGCAGCTACACCGCGGGCTTCGGGCTGGGCCTGGCCTTCGACACCACCAGCCGCACCCACCCCCACGGGCTGTACCCCGACCTCACCATCTCGGGCACCGACAGGTTCTCGCTACGCAGAGGCCTGTTCGGCCTGGGTGCCCAGCTGCTGGACCAGCCCCTGGGGGCCGCCGCCACCGTCGATCTGGCGCTCTTCGCCTCCAGCTGGGAGTACGACGTCTATCAGTACGACATGGGTGTGTCGGGCGGTGAGCAGCTCGACCCGGTGGTGGACGAGACCGAGTCCCCCCGCATCTACGTGCAGGCGGCCGACGGCAGCTGGCAGAAGGGCGGCTGGCTGCGCATGCCCAACGCCTACCGGGAGTCTCTGGTTGGAGCCAACGCCACCCTGCGCTTCCTGGACTCGGGCCAGCTGGGGGTCACCACCTTCATGGGCCACCTGGATCTCACCACCATCGATGGTGTAGAGGATCCCTACGAGCTGATGCTGCGCGGGGGCTTCCCCATGGAGCACAGCTACGGCGCCGTGGGGGTCTACGGTGCCTACCAGCTGGGCCTGCTGGACCTGCACGCCGAGGGCGCCAGGTCGTTCACCGGGGGCATGGCCTTCCTGGCCAAGGGCATCGTCGATGTGAACGCTGGCGAGATCGAAGCCTCGGCGCGGCGCTACAGCACCACCTACGACAACCCCCACGCCCGCGGCCTGGCCAACGCCGACGAGTACGCCGGCATGCGCGACCGCGACGAGCAGGGCCTGCGCCTCAAGGCCAGGCTCGAGCCCACCCCCTGGCTGTCCACCCGCTGGCTGGGCGATGCCTGGCAGCGCCTGTCCACCGGCACCTGGAACATGGAGCTCTACGGGCGGGCCGAGCTCAAGCCCAGCGAGATCTGGTCGCTGGTGGGCTTCGCCGACCACAAGAACCGCGACCTGGCCAACAACGGCCGCAACCGCGAGTACGGGGGCGACTGGGGCCTCGACGAAGACGCCGACACCGATGTCGTCGTCGAGGAGGGCAGCTACGACATCATCGAAGGCGCGGGCGCGCGCAACTACTGGGGCACACAGCTGCGCACCCAGCTCATCCCCCGCGCCACCTTCACCGCCCTGTACAAGCGCATCTACACCGACTCCGGCTATTTCTACCCGGATCCCGAAGCCTACTGCGACTACTGGTACCAGGTGGGGCACTACACCTGGGCCAAGCTGCGGGTCGCTCCCTGGCAGAGCACAGCCCTCACCCTGCGGGCCAAGTACGAAGACGAAGACGTCTACGGCGACCAGGGCTCCCGCTACGTCGAAGCCTACTTCCAGCTCGACCAGAAGCTGCCGCGCAAGCTCAAGTTTGCGCTGCGCGGCACCGTCAACAAGCCGCTCACCGATCCCGAGTCCGACTGGGAAGCTCCCTGCAGCTCCGCGGGTGCCCCCGACCTCTGCGGCAGCTGCAGTTGCACCGAAGACGAGTCCATTGAAGACGATCTCTCCTCCGAGCTGACCCCCGAAGGCCTGGTTCAGTTCACGATGGAATGGAGGTTCTGATGGCCATGTTCACCCATGGTACGAGCGCCCTAGGGGGCCTGGCTGCGGCCGCCCTGCTCCTGGCCACCCCCCTCAGCGCCGCGGCCGAGACCCCCGGCGAGGGCGATCTGGTCATCACCGAGATCCTCATCGCGCCCCCCAGTGGATCGCGGGAGTACTTCGAGGTGCAGAACGTCTCCGGCCAGGAGCTCGATCTGCTGGACTGCGTACTCGACGAGGGCCACTACAACGACGAAAAGGAGTGGACCGGCAACGACTACACCGTGCAGGAGAGCGTCCTGGTGCCCGACGGCGAGCGCGCCGTGCTCATGTACGGCACCAGCACCGACGACGAGCAGCTCTGCGCGGCGTGGCAGGAGGAGACCCTGGAGACCTGCCTGGTGCAGACCGCCATGCGCTACCGCTCCCTGGGGCTCAACAACTCAGAGCCCGAGACCCTGTCCATCACCTGCGACGATGTGCTGGTGGACTCTGTGGACTTCGACTGGGGCGACTTCTCCAACGACTGCCCCGAGGAATACGACGACAACTGCACCGTCAACCTGCATCCCGACAGCATCGACGCCACCTCCAACGACGATCCGTCCGCCTGGTGCGTGCCCTGGCAGGCCGGCGCCACCTGGGACCACAGCGGCGCGGCCGCCCTGAACACCGCGGGCAGCGAGAACCTCTGCTACGACCCGGAGCCCTGGTGCGAGCCCGGCGAGGCGATCATCTCCGAGCTGATGATCGCCCCCCCCGATGGCTACAAGGAGTGGGTCGAGATCTACGGGGCGGCCGACACAGCCTGCAACATCGGCGCTTGCACCCTCAAGCTGGGTGAGTCCTCGGATCCCACCTACGAACCCACTGAAACAGACGGCTGGACCTGGGACCTCGTCGAGCTCGAGGTGGCCAACGATCTGCTCATGCTCGGATCCGGCGCGCACCTCCTGCTGGCCCGCAGCAGCGACTGGATCACCGGCGATGGTGAAGGCAAAGCCGACATCGCCGCTGACCTCAACGTCAGCGGCCTCAGCCTGTCCAACAGCACCGCCGAGTGGATGCACCTGATCTGCGGCGAAGACACCATCGACAGCGCGCCGGTGGACTGGGGCACCTTCGAGGAGCGCTGCCCGGCCGGCAACTGCAGCGTCAACCTCTCCAGCGACCTCTACACCGCCGCCGACAACGATGATCTGAACAGCTGGTGCGTGCCCCCGCAGGACTCCGAGTATGTCAACCCGGCTGGCGAGATCATCCGCGCCACCCCCGGCTCCACTGGCGCCTGCCTCGAGCTGGACTGGCCCGCCGAGGGCGAGGTGATCTTCACCGAGGTGCTGCCCTCACCCCAGGGCGGCATCTCCGAGTACATCGAGCTGGCCAGCCTGGCCGGCGGCACCGTGGATCTCACCTTCTGCCGGCTGCAGAAGCACCGCCTGGACGAAGCGGGCGAGCTGGACGAGTCCAGCGTCAAGTCCTACACCGTGGGCAAGGACGAGCGCAGCCTGAGCATCGAGTCCGAGGCGCTGCAGCTGCTGTCCTACAGCGATTGCTTGTTCGCGGTCGACACGGCGGTGCCCGTGGACAGCGCCGACGACGGCGTCATCGAGTGCGACCAGGGCGAGTTCCCCTACTCCACCATCCAGCTGTCCGCCGACGAAGACGAGCACCTGTCCCTGTTCTGCCCCGACGGCTCCGGCGGCGAGCTGCTGGTGGACACCATCAGCTTCCACGCCTCGGTGCTGGGGCTGCGCGACGGCCACTCCCTCATGCTCGATCCCGACCTGGCCACCGCTACCTACAACGACGAGGCCTCCAGCTGGTGCCCGGCCGCCTACTCCCAGAAGATCGACGACCTCTCGGACGATCTCGAGGACTGCAACTACGGCACGCCCGGGGCCCTCGATCCCTGCCTGGAGGACCAGCCCGAGCCCCTGCAGCCCGTCTGCCGCTGCAGCAGCCAGCGCTCCTCTACTGGCGCCTGGGTGGCGGGCCTGCTGGCCCTGGCTGCGGCCGCCCTCGGACGCCGCCGACGTCGGTGGGGGCGTAGATGAGCGCGGGCTGCTACGGCCATCGCTTCGACAGGGCCCTGGCCCTGGTGGCAGAGGCCTTCCGCCACAAGCGGCGCAAGGCCTCCGGTGTTCCCTACATCGCCCACCTGCTCTGGGTCACCGCCACCGTAGCGGAGCATGGCGGTGACGAAGAGCAGCTCATCGCCGCCCTGCTGCACGACTACCTCGAGGACGTGCCCGGCTCCACCGCGGAGCAGCTGCAGGCGGAGTTCGGTCCTCGGGTGTCCCGGCTCGTGCTGGCGCTGTCCGACACCACCGTGCACCCCAAGCCACCGTGGCTTGAGCGCAAGGAAGGCTACCTCGCCCACCTGGTCCACCAGCCAGCCGAGGTCAAGCTGATCTCCGCGGCCGACAAGCTGCACAACCTGCTCTCCTGCGTGAGCGACTACCGCACAGCGGGTGACAAGCTCTGGGCGCGTTTCCGGGGTGGCCGCCAGGGCACACTGTGGTACTTTTTCAGCGTACACGCCGCCCTCGCCCAGGGCTGGGATCACGTCCTCGCCCGAGAAGTGGGCGTGCAGCAGGCCCTGCTTCGCAAGCTGGCTGGCCAGCAGGGTGAACCCCAGAAGCCGAACCCGCAGTGAGTCCATCGTGAGCCCGCAGACCCTGCCCAGGCTGCCCTCCCGCTACCGGGTGGAGTCCCTCATCGGCGAGGGCGCCACCGGCACGGTCTACTGCACCTGGGACCGCCTGCTGGGCATCGACGTGGCGGTCAAGGTGGTTCGGCGCAACCTCGCGGTGCACAGGCGCTTCCGGGCGCGCTTCATGCGCGAGGTGGCCATGAGCGCGCGCCTGGTCCACCCCAGGCTGGTGCCCATCCACGATCACGGCAAGACCGACGACGACCAGCCTTTCGTGGTCATGGCCTACGCCAACGCGGGCAACATGGCCGACTACCTCGCCGGAGGGACGCGGCTCGAAGAGGTGATCGAGCTGCTCGACGAGGTGCTCCAGGCCCTGGCCGCCCTGCACGCCAGCGGTCTGGTGCACCAGGATCTCAAGCCCCCCAACGTGCTGCTGTTCCGCGACTCCCACACCAGCGGCGACGACCGCCTGCACGCCTGGGTGACCGATCTGGGCGAGACCCACGCCATGTCAGTCCTGGCCCACGACCCCCGCGGAGTGGGTGGCACCCCAGCCTTCATGGCGCCCGAGCAGCTGGCACAGCAGCCCCAGGAGATGGGCCCCTGGACCGATCTCTATGCAGTGGGTCTCATGCTCTGGGAGGCCATCTGCGGCCGCCCACCCCACGCCGCCGAGGGCCGCAAGGGGCTGCTGAAGGAGCGCACCCGGCCGCCCCCCACTCCCAGGCTTCGCGACGGACGTCCCATCCCCGGCGCCCTCGAAGAGATCCTGGAGATCCTGCTCGATCCCGAGCCGCGGCAGCGCTACGACCGGGCCGCCGACGTGCGTCGGGCCCTGCAGCGGGCCCTGTCCATGATGGAGACCGGCATCCGCGTGCTGCCGGTGCGGGCGCGCCGCCGGCGCCGTGACATCAGCTCCGCCGGCCCCATCGCCCCCGACGGCGCGGCCCAGCTGTCCAGCCAGCGCCGACCCCAGCGCCGCGACGGCCAGACCGTGCACTGGCACCAGGTTGCCCCCGATCCGCTGCCCATGCAGGTGGCCGCCGCCCACGGCCGGGGAGCCAACGCCCGCGCCAGCCTGGCCCTGCTGGCCCTGCGCCAGCTACCGCTGGTGGGCAGGGAGACCCTGCGCCAGGTCATCTGGGACACCGCCCAGCGCGTCATCGACCGCCAGGAGCCGGGGGTGGTCATCGTGGTGGGTGACTCCGGCACCGGCAAAACGCGCCTGGTGGAGTCCATCGCAGCCCCCCTGGACGAAGGCGGCTTCATGGAGGTGGTGCGCCTGCACTACCACTGGCCGCCCGGCCTCGACGACGGCTACCGCGGCGCGGTGCTGCAGCTGCTCTCCCCCTGGAACGAGAGCCGCAAGGCCCTCGAAGCGCGCCTGCAGCGCTGGCTCTCCCGGGACCGCGGCGTACCCCCCGACGCCAACGCCCGCGAAGCCTCGGTGCTGGCACGCTGGTGCGGCCACCTCGAGCCCGGGGAGCCCGCGGTCAACGCGGCCGTGGGGCTGGCCTACCTGTACCGGCATGTGGACGCCCGCGCCTGGCGCGGTGGAGCCTGCCTGGTGCTGGACGACGCCCACCGGGCCACCGTCGAAGGCGATGGACTGGCCATCGCACAGACGCTGCTGGATCGCACCGTGGGCGAGCGCCCGGTCCTGGTGCTGGCCACGCTGGCCAGCGAGACCGTGAAGCAGAGCGAGGCCCTGCAGCAGCAGCTACGGCAGCTGGAGAGCCGCGGCGCCCTCATCCTGCAGCTGCCCCCCCTCAGCTTCGACGAGACCCGCAGGGTGCTCGACGAGGCCCTGCTGCTCAACCCCGACCTGGCCGACCAGGTGGCCCAGGTCTGCTCGGGCAACCCGCTGGCCGTCAGCCTGCTGCTGCGGGACTGGGCCGCGCGCGACCTCCTGCACATGGGCGACGACCAGGTCTTCCACCTCAAGGATGGCGTGCGCGCAGAAGAGGCCATGCCCGCCAACATCGAACAGCTCTACGTGAAGCGCCTGCAGGCAGCGGTGACCGTCAGCGAAGACCCGGTGGCCAGCGCCGAGGCCCTCGCCGCCACAGCTCTGGCAGGCCAGGAGCCCCCTTCATCTCTGATCCGCCAGCTGTCCGAGACCGGGCTGGACGGGCTGCTCGCCGCCGGCGCCCTGCGAGAGGCCGACCACGTGCTGGCCTTCGAACACGGCTCTGTGGGGCAGACCGCGCTGCGGCTGGCCATCCGCCTGCCGGACGTGGCCGACATGCACAGCCGGCTGGCCCAGGCCTGGCAGGAGATCGGCAAGCGCAGCGGCATCGCGGTGGACTTCCCCATGGGCCTGCACCTGCTGCGGGGCAACAGCCCCCACGGCGCCTCGGGCCACCTGATCCGCGCCACGCGCCAGCTCATCGAAGAAGGCCGCAACAGCCTGGCCGCCTGGGCGGCGGGGCTGGCCATCGAAGCGGCGGACAAGGCAGGCGGCTCCATGGCCCGCCAGGAAGCGCGGCGCCTCAAAGCCGAGGCCCATATCGAGCTGCGCGCCTTCGCCGAGGCGGAGCAGCTGCTGCGCGAGGCGCTCACCATCGAGCCCATCGATCGGCTCTCCCGCGCGCGGGTCACCCTGGGCATCTCACGCTCAGCCATGGGCCTGGGCGATCTCGACAGCTGCGGTCGCTTCCTGCACCAGGCTGGCGTCGCCTTCGAGGCCCTGCGCGACCGGGAAGGGTTGCGCGATGTCATCCACGGCCGAGCCTCGCTGGAGCGGCTCGAAGGCCGCCCCCAGGCAGCCGTGCGCGCCTTCCTCGAGGCGCTCACCTTCGCCCGCCGCGATCCACGTCGAGAGGTGCTGATCCTCTCCGGGCTCATCGAGGCCATGCTCACGGCGGGCCAGGTCTCCGGGGTGGGCAAGTACCAGGAACGCATGCTGCGGGTCGCGCGCTCAAGCGGCGACACGCGCAACATCGCCCAGGCCACCTACACCTCCGCCATGGTCTACCTGTTCAGGCGGCAGCTCAGCCGCGCCGAGCGGGACCTGCGCACCGCCGCCGCCTTGAGCGCCACCCTGGGAGCCCACTGGCTGAACCTCAACTGCGAGAACAACCTGGGCGAGGTGGCGCGCTTCCGGGGCGATCTGGAGCTGGCGCGCGAGCACTACGAGCGCTACTCGCGCTTCGCCGAGGAGCAGGGACTCGACAACGCAGCCGCGGTGGGCCGAATCAACCTGGCGCTCTTGGCCCTCACCAGCCGCGATGACGGCGAGCTGGAGTGGCAGCTGAACGCCGCCGAGAAGGCCCTGCACAACCAACCTCGCCACTGGACCTGGGTCTTCGTGGGGCTCATGCGCGCCACCCTCGCCGCTCAGCAGCGCAGCGAGCCCCGCACGCGCGCCTGGTGGTCCGTGGCCCGTGAGCACGGGCTGGCGCGGCTGCGCACACCCGACCTCTGGCTCCCCCTGCAGCGCCTGGTGGAAGCCACCGCCAGCGCTGGCTGGGCCGACATCTCCCGCTCGGCGTGGCGCCACGCCCGCGACCTGGGCGAGTGGAGCCAGGCCGAAGACGTGGTAGACGAGGCGTTCGAGGTAGAGCTCGTCGACGACGAGGAGTGAGCATGCGCACCGCGACCGCACTGCACGCGGCGCTGCTCTGCGTCGCCTGTGCGGATCCTGCGCCGCCTCCCGTGGCCGAGCAAGCCGCGGAGCCCGGCAGCTTCAAGCTCGCGGGCTGGCTCGGGCTACCCAGCCCTGCCCGGCCTCCAGCCGCCGGCTTCGAGGGCGCCAGCGAGCGCCTGGGCCCCGAGTGCTCGCAGGCGCGGCGGTTCACCGGTGGGCGGAGCACCAGCTGCAGCGTGGAGCTGTGGCGGTCCACAGGTCAAGGCGAACCCACCAGCGCCACGCTGACTCGCGCCGGCCAGGCCGCCGTGCTCGAGCTGGCGGGTCAGCGCCTGGAGCATCGAGCCCGCTGGCGCAAGCTGGGGCCCACCATGTCCACCTGCCTCGGAGACCCTCTGCAGCTACCCCCAGCGGGCGATCCCGGCGGCTTCCGCCTGCTTCGCGTCGACGCGGACGGTCCGGCTTGGCTGCTGCGCTTCTCTGGCCGCAACGCCTGCGCCTTGTCTGGCACCCTGCGGCTCTCCCTGGGGAGCGACGGTGTGGACAGCTCAGAGCTGCAGGTGGACGGTGCGCCCTGGAGCGACCAGGGAGCGAGCAGGGCCCTGGCAAAGCTGCAGGCCTGGACGCGGGCGGGCGCCTTGGACGAGTGGCCCGCGCTTGCTGATGAGCAGCGCGTCCTCCTGCTGCAGGCGCTCTCGCGCGACCCGCACCCCGAAGCCGCCGAGATCCTCGGCGCCATCTCCGAGATGGACCCCAGCGCACAGGCCGACGTGCGGCGAGCCCTGCAGCGTCGCGTCTCTTCCCAGTGACCCCGGAGCCGCCATGAGCCAGCGAAACCCGTTTCCCACCGCGGATGTCATCGTCGAGCTGCAGGGTGGCATCGTGCTGGTGCGCCGCCGCAACGAGCCCATTGGCTGGGCACTGCCAGGCGGCTTCGTGGACGTGGGAGAGCCCGTGGAGCAGGCCGCCGTGCGGGAGATCCTCGAGGAGACCGGGCTCACGGTCCAGCTGGAGACCCTGTTCTACGTCTACTCGGATCCCGCTCGCGATCCCCGCTTCCACACCATGACGGTCGTCTTCATCGGCCAGGCTGGAGGCAGGCCCGTTGGCGGGGACGACGCCGCCGAGGCGCGGGTCTTCCCCCTGGATGCCCTCCCCTCTCCCATCGTCTTCGACCACGCCAGCATCATCGAAGACTACCGCTGCTTTCGGGAGACGGGTCGCCGGCCGGATCCCATGAAGCGCGGCTGAATTCGTAGATGCTCAAGCTGCTGCCGCCGTAGCGCCGCGTGCGCAGCTGCCAGCCCTCGGGGGCAGGCGGAGCGGGCCTGTCGGAGTCGTGCTCGAGCACCAGGGTCTCGCGGGCCTGTGGCAGCAGAGCGGCCAGCCACGGCGCGAGGTCCTGGGCGTAGGGTGGATCGGCCAGCACCAGCTGGAAGCTGCCCTGCTGGCCGCCAGCGCGCAGGCTGTCGGCGCGCCGAACCCTCAACTCTTCCCCCAGCCCCAGGTCCTTGGCGGCCCTGCGGATGCGCGCCACCACGCGCGGATCGCGATCCACCACCAGCACGGGCCGCGCCCCCCTGCTGACCGCCTCGAAGGCCAGGATCCCGCTTCCTCCAGTGGCATCCAGGACCGAACAGCCCGCGAGATCGTTCCCCAGGATGTTGAAGATCGCCTCGCGTAGGCGGGACCCGGTGGGTCGCACGGCGGCGCCCGCGGGGCTGGGGACCCGCCTGCCTCGCAGTCGTCCACCGGTGATGCGCACAGCTGCTCCCTGAAGACTGAGCCCGAGCGACCTATCGTGCTGGCGCGTTCTACGGCGACATGCTATTCGGCGGCTGCAAAAGCACCCGCCCGCCTGTGGGCGAGCTGCGGCTGATCCCGACACGACACCCCACGGAGTTCCTCTTGATCGCCGTCACCGTACGAGAGAATGAGCCCTTCGAGAAGGCCCTGCGCCGCTTCCGCCGCAAGGTGGAGCGCGAAGGTATCCGCAAGGACATCAAGAAGAACAGCTTCTACCTCAAGCCCGGTGAGAAGCGGCGCCTCAAGCAGCGCCTGGCCGAGAAGCGGCGCCGCAAGGCCGCTCGTCGCGCCAACCGCCGTCGCTAGGCTTGCTCGCAGCATCGCACCCGACCAGCCCTAGGGGTGGCCGGGTTCTTCTTCGTCGGCTTCCAGCAAGGCTCGAGCCCGCTCCTGTGCGCGGCTGTTCTCCAGGCCCCAACGCTGCCCAGTGGCCAGGACGTCGCGCGCCATCGCCTCGGCCAGCTCAGCAGCGGCGCGCTCCCTGTCGTCCCGGGCCAGGTAGACGTGCTCCGCCAGGTCCACCCGCAGGCTGAGGTTCTCCGGATCGAGCATCGTAGCCTGTAGCAGCAGCTCCTCGGCTCGATCCAGATCCGGCCCCAGGGGCAGCGGTTTCAGCGCTCTCCCCAGCGCCGCGTAGTGCAGCGCGGCGCCGCGACGGTCCTCCCCCGCCAGCTCCACTCCCCTGTCGGCGAGCACCAGCAGGGGTACCAGGTCGATGCCATAGGCCCCCGGATCGCGCAGCTGCAGCCACCGGGTCCAGTTAGCCACCAGTGACAGCAGGCAGTCCAGCTGGTCCGCTCCGATGCGCGCTGCAGCAGCGGGACCGATGCGACCACCCAGGCTGCCCACCACCCCGGAGAACGCCGGGTCCTGGTACAGGCACTGCCAGGCCGCCTCACGCCCCGCTTCGTACAGCACGGTGGCGCGCTCCACCGACCGCTCGTGGCCATAGGCCTGGGCATGGTAGCCCCTTGCCAGCCGCGCCAGCAGCCGGGGATCGTCACCCGCTTCGAGCTTGAGCTCCTGCAGCTGCTCCATGGCCAGCTGCAGCTGCTCGGGATCTGCGCGCTGCCTGTACAGGCTGTCCACGTCCTGCAGCGCCGTGGCGATGGGATCCCGGTCGCCTTGCGGGTGCAGCCAGGAGCAGCCGAGCAGCGAGCCCAACGCGACGATCATGACCGAGGCGAGCCAATCTCCGAGCACTGACCTGTGGGACTGCAGCCAGGATTCCATGCCTGCGGTCTAGCGCCCTGTTCCCTCGCGGGCCAACCTCCGTCGCAATGCCTTCCATCCCGCGATAGTCCCAAGCGGAGCCAAGCAGCCCGGATGGTGAAACGGCAGCCACGGGGGATTTAAAATCCCTTGTCCTCATGGACGTGCGGGTTCGAATCCCGCTCCGGGCAGTTCGGCCAGCCAAGGTTTCCGTTGGCGTTGACTTCGCAATACGCGCCGCCTATCATCGACCTTCATTCTCGACGGCCGAACAGGCCCAGACGAGCTGCACAGTATCAGCGGAGAGATGGATGGGTAAGGTCATCGGCATCGACCTGGGCACGACGAATTCTGTCTGCGCCTTCATGGACCGCCACGATCCGCAGATCATCATCAACGAAGAGGGTGGGCGCGTCACCCCGTCGGTGGTGGGCTTCTCCAAGATGGGCGAGCGCTTCGTGGGCGACGTGGCCAAGCGCCAGCTGCTCATCAACCCGGACAACACCATCTACGCCATCAAGCGCCTCATAGGCAAGCGCTACGCCGAGGCGGATCGCGAAGCAGCGATGGTCAACTTCGACGTGGTCGAGACCCCCGAGGGCGACGCTGGCGTCATGGTGAACGAGCGCATCTACCGGCCCCACGAGATCTCTTCGATGATCCTTCAGAAGATCAAGAAGAACGCTGAGGACTTCCTCGGAGAGACTGTCGAAGAAGCCATCATCACCGTGCCAGCCTACTTCACCGACCGCCAGCGCCAGGCCACCAAGGAAGCCGGCTCCCTGGCTGGGCTCACCGTGCTGCGCATCATCAACGAGCCCACCGCCGCGGCCCTGGCCTACGTGCACGAGCGCCGCCGCTCCAGCGTCATCGGCGTCTACGACTTCGGCGGCGGCACCTTCGACATCTCCATCCTGCGGGTGGACCGCGACGTGGCCGAGGTGCTCTCCACCCGCGGCAACAACGCCCTGGGCGGCAACGACATCGACGAGCGCATCGTCGAGTGGCTGCTCGCCGAGTTCCGCAGCACACACGGCATCGACGTCTCCGGCGACCGCGTGGTCCTGCAGCGCCTGCGCGACGCCGCCGAACGCGCCAAGCTCGATCTCTCCTCCATCACCGAGACCGAGATCAACCTGCCCTTCCTGGTGGCCGACGCCGGCGGCCCCAAGCACCTGCAGGTCACCCTCACCCGCAACACCTTCGAGAAGCTGGCCATGGCCCTGTTCGAGGAGACCTTCGCCGAGTGCAGGCAGGCCCTCGAAGACTCCGGGCTGGGCCCCAACGATCTCGACGAGGTCATCCTGGTGGGCGGCTCGTCCCGCATCCCCAGGGTGCAGGAGATGGCCCGCAACCTGTTCAAGTGCCCGCTGAACAAGGCCTTCAACCCCGACGAGGTGGTGGCCATCGGTGCGGCCATCCAGGGCGCTATGTTGGGCGGCCAGGTCAAGGCCGTCACCCTGCTCGACGTCACCAACTACAGTCTGGGCATCGAGGTAGAAGGCCGTCGCATGGCCTCACTCATTCCCAAGAACACCACCATCCCCACCGTCACCAACCAGCTGGTCTCCACCGTGGTGGACAACCAGAAGATCGTCCGCATCCACGTGCTCCAGGGCGAAAACCCCATGGCAGCCAGCAACATCAGCCTGGGGGAATTCGAGCTGCACGGCATCTCCCCGGCCCCCCGGGGTGTCCCGCGCATCGAGGTGCGCTTCGCCATCGACGTCGACGGCATCGTCAACGTCTCAGCCCGCGACCAGCGCAGCGGCCGCTCCGAAGAGATCACCATCGCCAACCCCGACGCCATCGGCCGCCCACAGGCCCCCGAAGACGAGGACGAGCAGCCCGAGGCACCCGTCAACGACCCCCAGATCGCCGACCTGCGAGGCAAGGTGGAGCGTGAGCTGGTCAACCTCGAGGCCACCCTGCGTGAGCAGCGCGGCAACCTGCACCAGAAAGACATCTTCGAGATCGAGCTGGCCCTCAAGCGCGGCCGCATGGCCCTGCTCAAGTCGGTAGACGCTGAAAACCTGGAGGAGCTGCTCGTGTACCTGCAGCGCTTCTCTGAGCACGTGCTGGGCAAGCTGCAGACCGGAGCGCCCGCGCAGCACTAGACTCGCGGGCCACGGGCCTCGACAGCGCCTCAACCACCACCGACCAGGGGATGACGAGTCGGGCGCCACTGGAGTCGGTCGCAGTCGATCCCCCATGGCACCGTCGCGGGCCTCAACAACGTCCCAACCACCACCGACCAGGGGGATAACGAGTCGGGCGCCAAAGGCGCCCGATCTCTTTGATCCCCCTTGCAACAGAACTACTACTTCTTCTTCTTCTTGTCGTCTTCCTCGACCCACTGGGTCCAGTCCACCACCTCGGCCTGGTAGCCGGCCTCCTCCACCTCTCGCCGCATCTCGTCTTCAGTGCCCACGATCACGATGACCTCGTTGCCGATGCAGGGATCGAGCAGGCTCTGCAGGTCGGCATTGCTCACGGTGGAGATCTGCGCCGGATAGTCCTGGGTGGTCTCCAGCTCGCAGCCGCGGGTCGCGTAGCCACCGAGGCCGTGCAGGACCTGGTTGGTGGTCTGGTAGCCCACGGTGACCGCGCGGCCCCGGTTCCACTTGAGGGTCTGCAGCTTCTCGTGCTCCACGCCCTCGTCCTTGATGCTCTGCAGGGTGTCGAGCATGGTGGTGATGGCCAGGTTCACCGTACGGTCCTGGATCATCGTGCTGGCGATCAGGTAGGCCACACCGCCGCGCAGCTCGTCGTAGTAGGAGTAGGCGCCGTAGGTGGAGCCGGCGGTCTCGCGCAGCTCGCGGTACAGCACGTCGGTATAGGCGCTGCTGAGAATCTGCCTGTAGGGGCGGTTTTCGCAGGTGGGCTCTGGCAGCTGGCACATCAAGGTCACCTGGGACTGGGTGGTGCCGTCCTTGGGGAAGATGTACACCTTGCGCGGCGTGGGATCAGGCGCTGGGGGCACGCCACCCATGCGACCCACCTCGACTCCTTCGGCGGGCTCCCAGTCGGCGAAGAACTCGCGCACGTCGGCCTCGGCCTGCGCTCCGTCGATGTTGCCCACCACCAGCAGCAGGGCGTTGGCGGGCTGGTTGATGCGGTCCAGCATGGCGTTGGCGTCGCGGCCGCTCAGGGTCTTGCGGAACTCCAGCTCATCGTCGGTGGTGATGCGCGAGACCACGTGCCCGGGGAAGGTCTCCTCCCACATGGTACGGCTAGCCCAGGTCTCGGGCTTCTTCTCGGCCTTGATCCTCGCCTTGCGCTCGTTCTTGAGCCACTTGCCCAGCTGCAGCACGTCCACGGTGGCGGTATCCACCGCCTCGCGGATGTCGGTGAGCATGGCTCGCACGTTGCCGGCCGAGCCGCCAACCTCGAAGCCCATGTCAGTGGCGCTGGCGTGGCCCCCGCGCGTGCCGGCGAATTCCAACACAGAGTAGGAGTACTCGCGCTCCAGGTAATGCCACATCATGTCGCCCAGGCCCCAGGGCTCCACGTTGTCGATCCCGCCGAAGTAGATCAGCTCGGCGCGGGCCAGCGGGGCGGAGCCGAAGGGCACGATCATGGTCTCGAGACCATTCTCGAGGGTGAAGTGACGAGCCTGGGAGAGATCCAGGGGCACCACCGCCTGCTCGATGACCTCGTCGGTCACCTCGCCCTCGTTGAACAGCAGCACGCCCTGGTCAGCGCGCGTGACGCCGTTGTAGACGCCTTCCATGCCCTTGCGCTCGGCCTTGGCCTTTCCCTCTTCGTCCAGAGGCTCCATGACCACCGCGGAGTAGCGGTCGCGGTTGAGGTACTTGTAGGCCATCTCGGCGGCCTGGCGGGGGTCCACCTGGGCCAGCTCGCCGAACTGGCTCGAGTAGAACATGGGATCGCCGGTGTTGTGCAGCCAGATGGGCACGGTCTGTCCGCGGGCGCCGCTGACGTTGGAGATGTCCTCGACGGTGCGGAACACCGAGGCCATGCTGCTCAGCTTGGAGTACTTGAAGTACTGATCGATGGGGATGGAGCCGACGGTGATCTGACCGCGCTCCATCTGGTAGAAGTTGTCGAGGTTCCACAGCTCGTACAGGCCGTCCAGCGCTGTGTCGATGTACTTCTGGGCATCCTCGCCATCGGCGATCTCGATCCAGCACATGGCCATGGAGTTGATCTTGGCTCCCCACAGGAAGCAGCCGAAGGCTTCGATCTCCTCGTTCTCGTAGTCCCAGTCGGGGAACAGGTACTTGCCCAGGGCGATGTTCATCATGCCCACGGTCATCTGCCACTGCATGTCCTGACCGCGATACGCGCCCGGCAGCGACCAGCCCATGATGATGGTGGGCTTGTCCACCATGCCGGGGATGTGCTTGAGCTCCTGGGTGACCGGCGGCGGCGGCTCGGGCGAGGGGCCGCTGATGCGCGGCGGCATCTCTTCGAAGACCAGCTCGGCTTCGGGGTTGTCCGGATCGGTCAGCTGCTCGTACTGGAAGGCCTCCTGGATGAAGTCGCCGGTCTCGTCCAGGTCGAAGTCACCCACCACCACCACGGTGGCGTTGTGGGGCTGGTAGTACTCCTTCACCCACTCCCGCACGACCTCCATGGTGACGTTGTTGATGCCCTCGTGGGTGCCGATGGTGGTGGTGTGGTAGGGGTGGTCGGCCGGGAACAGCTGCTGCTGCAGGTTGGCCCAGATGTCACCGGGGCCCTGCTCCAGGTTGCCTCGCAGCTCGTTGCGCACCACCTCGCGCTCCACGTTGAGCACCTCGTCGCTGACGCCGCGCACCGCGTCCACCAGGCGCAGTGACTCGATGCGCAACAGCGGGATGAGGGCGTCCTTGGGAGCGATGCTCAGGTAGATGGTGCGGTCCAGGGAGGTGTTGGCGTTGAAGCCACCACCGATCTGGCGGATGAGGTCCATGTTCTTGGGAAGATCGCCGTGCCTGGCCCGGAAGCAGAGGTGCTCCACCAGGTGGGCGAAGCCCTCCATGCCATCGGGATCGTCCATGCTGCCTGCTTCCACCACCATGCTCACCGACACCAGCGGCCGGGTGTGGTCTTCCTGGAACACCACCCGCAGGCCTGAGGGGAACTGGAAGTCCCGGATGTTGATGTCGTAGGGCACCAGCTCCAGGGCGTAGTCCTCCTTGTCGATACGCGCCGCGTGGGCGGGGGCAGCATCGAGGCCCAGGAAGACCAGGATCGCGAGGATTCCAGCTATGCGGATCGACATCATGCATGCTCCTTGTGAGGGCGCGGCGGCCGCGCTGCGCAGGCTGAGCGTTCCTATCCGACCGGAAGCCACCCGCAAGCGCCCACCAGCGCTACCCGGCAGTCACCAAGCGCCCACCAGCGTCACCCGGCAGCCAGCCACGTGCTCGACGCGAAGTAACGAGCACCGCCTACGCCCCAAGCACCTCGACCCAAGCGCCCAACACCATTCCACCACCGCCCGACCCAGCCCCCCTTCTCCTGGCGATCACCGCATATCCACCCTGGTCGTGACCGACGCCGGGTCGCCGGGCCGGTCTCGAGGGTCCGTGACCTTCCAGCAGCGAACATGGCACGCTGTAGGGCCGGCGTGAAGGGTCCATGCGGTTGCCTGGGGATCGCGCGGGCGGTGGTGGGCCCCCCATCCTCCGTGGCTCCCCTCTCGCACGGACGGGGAATCGCCTGGGGCCCGGGCTGCCCACCACCACCCCCCTTGCCGACGGGCAGGCGGCTTCCCTGTCGATTTCCCGTCCACGCGAGCCTCGGTGGCGGCCTGGATCAGCTCCCTGGCTCTCTCGTCGAGGTGCCCAGTCCGTGCAGATGTACGGGTGCGTCTGCCTGGACCCGGCAGATCGCTTGAGGGTATATGCGTGGAGCGGTTGCGTGAAGACCGCCGTGGGGCCTCGGAACAGGCGGGTGTCCCGGCAATCACCTCCGTGACGGACCCCGGGGCGGTCGGCGATGAGCGCCTGTGGAGCAGCATGCGCGCGGCTCGCTTCTGCCCATGCTCCCCGCTCGCATCGCTGACCGCCGCTGCAAGCGAGCCGTCCGGTGTGCGGATCGGCCAAAACGGCCTCAGTGAGGGGTCACTGGCTCGATATTGTCCGATCTTCGGCCTGATCGTGGCCAAAACGGCCTCAGTGAGGGGTCACTGGCTCGATATTGTCCGATCTTCGGCC
>CAZEJJ010000106.1:25523-25695 GCA_964512185.1 uncultured Enterobacterales bacterium
TGATCGTGGCCAAAACGGCCTCAGTGAGGGGTCACTGGCTCGACTTTGTCCGAAATCTGGCCTGTAGGAAATCCCCCGTCACCAACAAGGTGACGGGGGTGATGGTGGAGCTGAGGGGGTGCTACCGCCGGTCAGGAACTGATCCACCTGGTTGCATGCTCGCGGGGCCACC
>CAZEJJ010000107.1:0-3974 GCA_964512185.1 uncultured Enterobacterales bacterium
GTCGCTGGCGCCGTCGCAGTCGCCGTCCACGCCGTCGTACCAGGTCTCGGCGGCGGCGGGGTTGACCGAGGCGGCCGTGTCGTCGCAGTCGTCGCCCGAGTAGGCGTCGGAGTCGTAGCCGTCGGCGTCGGCGTCGTAGTCGCTGGCGCCGTTGCAGTCCTGATCCACCCCGTCGTACCAGGTCTCGATGGCCCCAGGGTTGATCAAAGCGTCGCTGTCGTCGCAGTCGGAGCCGCCGTAGGCGTCGTAGCGGTAGCCGTCGAGATCCTGGTCGAAGTCGTCGTCGCCGGCGCAGTCGGCGTCGACCCCGTCGTACCAGGCGTCGGAGGCCCCGGGGAAGGTGCCGGCCGCCTCGTCGTCGCAGTCACCGTCGTAGCCGCTGGGGATGGGCAGGGGATCTTCGCCGCTGCCGGACTCCGCCACCAGGGTGGCGTAGCCCTCGACCCAGTACTCGTCGCCGTCGGCGTCGCCGTCGTTGTTGTCGCAGTTCTCGTCGATGCCGTTGTACCAGATCTCTTCGATACTGTCGTCCGGGTAGCGCTCGGCGTCGGCGTCGTCGCAGTCGTCGTTGCTGCAGTAGCCCACGGCCTCGGGGTCGGCGTCGTAGCCGTCGCCATCGGCGTCGCAGTCGTTGGCGTCGCAGTCGGCGTCGGTGCCGTCGTAGAACACCTCGGTGGTGCCAGGGTTCACCTGGTCATCGTCGAGCCCGGCCGGGTTGTCGGGATCCAGGTCGGCGCCGTCGATGCAGTCGTCGCCGAACTCACCTGCCTGGTCGGGGTAGGCGTCGGTGGCGTAGCCGTCGTCGTCCTGGTCGAAGTCGTCTTCGCCGCCGCAGTCGCTGTCGGCCCCGTCGTACCAGGCGTCTGCCGCGCCCGGGTTCGTGTCGAAGGCGGTGAGCTGGGACCAGTCCAGGGCGGTGCCGTTCTTGTCGCTGTAGCTGCTGGACACCACCTGCTGATCGTCAGGGGTGCCGGCCGGATCGTCCCAGCAGTCGCCGGCGGGGAGCTGCCCGCTGCCATCGATGTTGCTGGTGGACAGGCCCTGGTACTCGTCGGGCACCCAGCCGTCGGCGTCCTGGTCGTAGTCGTCGCTGCCGTCGCAGTCCTGGTCGAAGCCGTCGTACCAGGTCTCGCTGGCGCCGGGGTGGATGTCGGGACCGCTGAGGCCCAGCACGCCGGGCTCTTCGAGGCTGTCCCAGCAGTCGCCGTCCAGAGGTGTGTAGCCGTCGCCGTCGACATCCTGGACCTGCCAGTTGGCGACGCAGCCGGACAGGGCCAGACCCAGGGAGAGGACGCAGAGATGCAAGCGCATGGGGGCTCCGCTAGAGCTCGGTTGAAGGTGGGAGCATAACGCGAGGTCACCGCCCTGGTTGCGGCGGTCCTCACCGGATGCGCCCCCTCCCCGGGCTTGCGGCAGGGATCCCGTAGGCATAGGTCGGCCACTTCCAGGCCAGGAGGTCCTCATGGCCCGCCCCATCCGCGTCCTCACCATCTTCGGCACCCGCCCCGAGGCCATCAAGATGGCCCCGGTGGTGCGCGCCGTGGAAGCCTGCCCCGACACGGAGCAGCGCCTGTGCGTCACCGCTCAGCACCGCGGCATGCTGGACCAGGTGCTGGAGCTGTTCGACCTGCATCCGCACCACGATCTCGAGGTGATGCGGCCCAACCAGAGCCTGTTCCAGCTCACGGCCCGGGTCATCACCGGCCTGCAGCCGGTGCTCGAAGCCGAAGAGCCCGACGTGGTGCTGGTGCACGGCGACACCACCACCACCATGGCGGGCGCCCTGGCGGCCTTCTACGCCCGTGTACCTGTGGGCCACGTGGAGGCGGGGCTGCGCACCTGCAACCTGGCGGCCCCGTTCCCCGAGGAGGCCAACCGCCAGCTGGCGGACCGGCTGTGCTCCTTCCTGTTCGCCCCCACCGAGGGCTCGCGGCAGGCGCTGCTGCAGGAGAACCTGCGCGACGAGGACATCTGGGTCACGGGCAACACGGTCATCGACGCTCTGCTCGCGGTGCGGGACCAGGCGGTGAGCAAGCCCCTGGAGCCCTGGCGCGGGCGCTACGGATCCGCGTTCGACGTGGTGGCCGACGACGAGATCCCCATGGTGCTGGTCACCGGCCACCGCCGCGAGAGCTTCGGCCAGGGCTTCCTGGACATCTGCACCGCCCTCGAGACCCTGGCCACCCGCCACCCCCAGGTGCACTTCGTCTACCCCGTGCACCTGAACCCCAACGTGCGCGGCCCGGTGCTGGGCAGCCTGCAGGGGCTGGGCAACGTGCACCTGATCGACCCGCTGGACTACGAGCCCTTCGTGCGGCTGATGGACCGGAGTACCTTGATCCTCACCGACTCGGGCGGCATCCAGGAGGAGGCCCCCAGCCTGGGCAAGCCGGTGCTGGTGATGCGCCAGACCACCGAGCGCCCCGAGGGCGTGGAGGCGGGCACGGTGAAGCTGGTGGGCACCGACGTGGGCGCCATCGTTGAGAACACCGAGCGGCTCCTGTTCGACGAGGCCGCCTACGAGACCATGCGCCGGGCCCACAACCCCTACGGCGACGGCAGGGCCAGCCAGCGCATCGTGGCCGCCCTGGTGGAGCGGCTGGGGTAAGCTGGGGCCCATGGCAGGCCCCACCCAGGAAGATCAGCGCCGGGCTCTGGCCCGGCGCGGCATCGTCATCTCGCCCGGCTCGCGCATCCTGAGCCGTGATGTGACCATCGGCCCCTTCACGCGCGTCAACGGGCCCATCGTGATCAAGGGGGCCGGCGCCTGCCGCATCGGGCGCTACTGCGCCTTCGGTGACGGCATCCACATCGTCACAGGCAACCACGACACGTCGAGAGCGAGCCTGCAAGGCGCCATGATGCGGCAGCACGGTTTCGCTGGCCTGCTCGTCTCCCGGGGCGACATCGAGATCGGCCACAATGTGTGGATCGGCGACAATGTCCTGGTGCTGTCGGGGGCGAAGATCGGCGACGGCGCCGTCATCGGGGCGGGGGCGGTGGTCACCCGGGAGATTCCCCCCTTCGCTGTGGCGGCGGGCGTGCCTGCATGCCCCCACCGCGTGCGCTTCAGCGAGGCCATCATCGCCCAGCTGCTGGACCTGGCCTGGTGGCACTGGCCTCCGGATCGAATCGCCAGGAACAAGGCCTTCTTCGAGCTCGACCTGGCTGCCAACTCCGACCTGGACCTGTCGACCATCGTGGTGGCCTAGGAGCGCTCGGGAGAGCTCGTCGCCTGCTGTAGGAAGCTGAAGAGCGGACGGCCAGGAGCTCCGAGCCGACGGCTACAGCTCCATCCCGACGAGCACAGGCTCCGAGCCGTGCGAGCCGAGTGGAAGAGGCCGGAGATCCGCGCGCTGTACCGCCGCCGATCCGAGGGCGAACGCCTGATGCGAGAGGTGACGCGACGAGGTGCGAGAGACGCTGGGGCCTGGGGGCTGGACAACGCCTCGCTGCAGGCCCATGCAGCGGCGGTGGCCAGCAACCTGCTCGTGCTCGCAGAGCACCTGGCAGAACAGGAGAAGCGCCAACGAAAACACGCTGTGGAGCTTCAATACTCCAATCGGTCGGCAGGCTGGGCTCGCCGGGCCGACCCAGGCCTCGGGGCGGCGTCGAACCCGTCCACATGGTGCCAGACCACCCATCAGGCTCACCCCGAGTCGGCGCCAGCTCGTCCCCGGCAGCTCGTCACCAGCTCGGTGACACGGTCAGGGTCCGCATCGCCGACTCCCGGCCCGCTGGAGCACCCGCTCCCCGAGGGCGGCTAGCTTCGGGCGCAGCCTCGCGCGCTGGGCAGGGCCAGTCAAGGGCGCCGGGCACAGCACCCGCCAATTCTGCGAGATCCCAGCCCAGCACGGCTTCGTCGTGGCACACGGTGCGGCCAGTGGATCCTGCGACAGCGCGGCGCACGGGGCGCGAGGTGGAGCGGGCGGACCGACAGGCCAGCTCTCGCCCGAGAGTCGCTCCCTGGGTCC
>CAZEJJ010000107.1:4074-25634 GCA_964512185.1 uncultured Enterobacterales bacterium
GTGTCCCGGACCGACAGGCCAGCTCTCGCCCGAGAGTCGCTCCCTGGGTCCGTGTCCCGGACCGACAGGCCAGCTCTCGCCCGAGAGTCGCTCCCTGGGTCCGTGTGGCAGTGCTCGGGAAAGAGGCGGCAGGCTTGCCGCCTCTTTCCCGAGGGCTGCTAGTCAGCCCCCCAGCCGCGCCCGGTAGTGCGCCACCGTCTCGCGCATCGCCCGGCCGAAGTCCGCCTCGGCCCGCCAGCCCAACTCGCGCTGGGCCCGCGATGGATCGCAGAGCATGTGCCGGATGTCGCCCTGACGCGGTGGATGCCGCTCGATCCCTGCTCCCGTGGGGATGGCTTCCAGCACCCAGGCGGCGATCTCGTTCACCGTCGTGCGCCGCCCGGTGCCGACGTTGTAGGCACCCCTGCCCGCCGGGGCGGTGCTGGCCAGCAGGTTGGCGCGGGCGATGTCGCGCACCGAGACGAAGTCGCGGCTCTGCTCGCCGTCGCCCTGGATGGGCAGGGGCTCGCCCCGCAGCGCGTGCTCCGCGAAGCGCGGGATCACGGCTCCGTAGGGCCCGGCCGGATCCTGCCGGGTTCCAAACGCGTTGAAGTAGCGCAGGCCCACGCAGGACAGCCCGAGGGTCTCGCTGAACACGCGACCGTACAGCTCGTCGGCGGCCTTGCTGGCGGCGTAGGGGCTGGCGGGACGCAGGGGGGTGTCCTCGCGCACAGCCTGGCCCTCGGTCTGCCCGTAGATGGCACAGGAAGAAGCGTAGACCACCCGGCGCACCCCGACCCTACGAGCCGCCTGGAACACCATGACCGTGCCGTTCACATTGGCCAGGTCGCTGGCCACCGGATCGTCGCAGGAGATGGGCACGCCGGGGATCGCCGCCAGGTGGATCACCTGGGTGACGTCCCGCATGACCCCAGCCACCGTGTCGGCAGCGGTGATGCTGCCCACCACCAGCTCGGCGTCCATGCCCGCGAGGTTCTCGCGGCAGCCCGTGGACAGATCGTCCAGCACCCGCACGCGGTGCCCCCGCTCCAGCAGCAGCGCCACGGTGTGGGAGCCGATGAAGCCCGCGCCGCCGGTGACCAGGTACATGCTAGACCTCGGACCAGTGGGAGAGATCGCGGCCGATGAGCTCACCCAGCGCCCGCACCTCCGGGGCGAATTCCGCCCTGAGCGCGGCGCGCAGCTCCGGGTCCATGCCCTGGCGCGGCTGGTGGCTGCGGTTCAGGGCGTAGATGGCCTCGCTCACCTTGCCGCGCACCGCTCCCGGCACCAGGTCCTTGACCCGCCCAGGCACCCGCTGCTGCAGGCGACGCAGGGCCCAGGAGCGGTAGGTCTTGTTGGGGTTGACCACCGGGGTCTCGGGCACGAAGTCGGGATCCACCTCGAGGAAGCGGTACACACCCCGCACCGCAGCCGCGGTGTCGGCCTTGAAGTCGTCGAAGATGACGAGGTGCACGCGTTCGCGTGCGAACAGCTCCAGGTAGCGCTGCACCTGCTCGCTGAAGCGGGCGATGCGCCGGTAGAACACGCCGTCGGGGAAGGTGGTCTGGGGCGGGATGCGGCGGCCAGCCACCCGGTCTTCCTCGGCGTCCAGCGCCTCGGCGAAGTCCAGGATGTCCTCGTCGCCCAGGGCGTTGTGCATGGCCTGGCTGTGCTGGGAGTACATAAACTCCACCGGATCGCGCAGCATGATGATGACGCGGGACTCCGGGTTGAACTCCATGATCTCCTGGGCGGCTGACCGGCTGTAGAGGTACCAGACGCTGGCCTCGCCGGCGCGCTTATAGGCCTCGGCCCCCTCGAAGCGGGCCAGGTAGCCCTGCTCGCTGTCGCAGGTGGTGACGGTGCGGATGTCCAGGTCCCGACCGAAGAAGTGGATCTCTTTGGCCTCGGGCACGAAGATCTCGGGGTGCTGGCCCAGGTAGTCGTTCATGGCCGTGGTGCCGCACTTGGCTGCGCCGACGATGAAGAAGTCTGGCTTGCGCATTTGATCTCCAAGGTCCGGCCGGGCTGATATCGCAGGGCTTCCGCTGGGGCAAAAGAGGACCAGAGCCGCTACTGATGCGGCGCTGGGAATGCGGGATCCCTGCTCTGCCGGATGAAGCGCAGATCCCGAGGAGTGGCCAGGCCCGCGAAGACCAGCTCCTCGAGATGGATCGAGGCCTCCGCATCGCGTCCCTCGGCCAGAAGGGCGTCGACCAGCGCGCGGCGCACCCCGTGGGCCAGAGGGCGCTCTGCGAGGAGCCGCTCCATCTCGGCGACCGCGCCTTCTTCCTGCAGCCCGGCTGCGGCCAGGACCAACCCGGTGCTCACAGCGGGATCATCGGCGCCGGACCACCTGGATGCAGCCTGGAAGCGTGCACGTGCCTCTTCATAGCGCCCCAACGCGAGCAGGGATCTACCTGCCACGATCAGGGGAAAACCACCCTGGTCCTTGCCCTCCACCAGGGCCAGCGCCTCATCGTAGCGAAACCGTCGTAGCAGCCACGAGGCGTAGGCTGCGCTGACCTCGGGTTCGAGCGCGAGGGCCCGTCGGTACAGGCTCTCACAGAGCGAGTGTTCCCCCTGCTGCGCTGCGACCGCGGCCGCCTCCCGCAACCGATCCCCCCGATCGGGCAGCACAACCTCGAGCAGTGCGGCTGGATCCTCCTGCCCCTCCAGCAGCTCCTCCACATAGGGTTCCCCCCTGACTCCACTGGGAAGGTCGAGAGCAAGCATACGCCGATAGGCCTCGCGAGCCTCGGCCTCCAGTCCCAGTCGGCGCTGCAGGCGGGCCAGGTGCAGCCAGCTCCACACCAGGCCGGGCTCCACCTGGGTCGATAGCCGGAGCGCACGAAGCGATCCGGACCGATCGCCCTGAGCCATACGAAGGCCAGCCAGCTTGTACAAGGTCTCTGCGTCCACAGGACGGTTGGAGAGGGCGGCGCGGTAGTGGGCCTCGGCTTCGGCCAAGGCACCAGGCCCTCCATCCAAGGCGGCACTCTCTCGAGCCTGGTCCCCGAGGTCGATGGCGACGCCCGCGGGGGCCCAGATCCCGCTGGGCCGCCCGTCGGAGATGAAGATGCACGCCGCCGCGAGGAGTCCGGGCGCCAACAGGGCGGTTCCAAGAAGCCGCAGAGCGCCCCCGCTCCCAGCTGCTGGACGCAGCAGACCCGCCGACCAGGAGACGCAGCTGCCCCCCAGGAGCGCCATGAGCACTGCCAGTGCACCGATATGTGCCGGGAAGGTCACCAACGCGACAGCCAGCAGAGCGCAGCAGGCGCCCACGAAGCCGGCCAGCAGGCTCCGGGGCAGCCCGCGGGGCGAGACGAGACAGGCTCGAACCCCCAGCAGCAGTGGAGCCACGGCCACACTGACCCACAGCAGGCCTCCCGCGACACCGTGCTCCGCGAGCGCCTGCAGGTAGTCCTGATGGGCGTGATTCACCCTCGTAAACTCCGGCATGCTCTTCACCAGCGCGCTGGCGTCCACATAGGCGCCCAGGCCCACGCCCAGCCAAGGCGCGCCTCGCACCAGCTTCAAGGTGTCCAGCCAGATTCCGTCTCGTCCCAGCAAGACGTCCCCCTCGAAGCCGTCGGGGGACACCTGGCTGGAGGCCAGGACCATCAGCTCCAAGGGCCCCAGCCACGCAGCCAGACCCACGCACGCCAGCAAGGCGAGCGCCACCAGGATCCGTGGCCAGCGCGCGCCATGCAGCAGGGCCACCACCACCAGAGCGACAACAGCGCCCAGCAGGGCGCCTCGGCTGCCTGCCAGCGCCAAGCCTGTCAGCAGTACCAGCAGTGAGCTGAGCGCGAACCCGCGCCACCACGTCCTGCCTTCGATCACCACCAGCACGAGCGCCAGGGGCAACAAGGTGGCACAGGCTGCGCCGCCGTGGTTGCCGCTGACGAAAGGTGCGAAGAAGGGATCCTTGGCCACTGCAGGCACCCCGGACGTCCACCAGATGGAGGCCGCTCCTCCCAGCCGATGCGCGAGCGCGATGCACACCAGCAACACGCCACCGGCCAACAAGCCGCGACCGAGCACCCGTCCTTGCCGCTCCGAACGCACCAGGGCTGCGCTGCCGAGCCCGACCAGCGAGACCCCCGACGCGAACCCCAGACCCTCCAACGCGCGCCGAGGCACCAGCGCCAGGGGATGCCAATGCTGCCCCACGAATGAGAGCACTCCCTCCACAGGCCCCGCGATACCGGGCTGGAGCAGAGCCCGCCCTCCGGGTGACAGGGGCACGAGCGCTGTGGCGGAGAGCAGCAGGGCGAGCACCACCAGCCATGAGACCCACCTGGCCGCCGGCGCCAGGGCACCCAGGCCCTGTCCCCTCCAGACCGCCGCACAGCCCAGCCCGGCACAGGCCAGCCCGACCCACAGTCGAGGGCCTGGATGCACCGAGGCAAAGGGCACCATGGACAAGACGAATGACGCGGACAGCGACAGCACCCAGCCCGAAACCGGGGCTCCGTTCAGAGACTCGCCGCTGTCCAGGTTCTCAAACATTACGCCGTAGGGTGCAGAGTGGGGCGCGAAACGTCACGCGAAGCGCGTTCACAAGCAGCATGGGGTATCCCGGCCGATCCCGTGGCGGCCAAGCAGCGCCCGACGAGCTAACATCCCGCCCTCGGTCAGCCTGGACAAGCCAAGCCACCCGGAGCGACGATGTGCACCGAGAAACAGAGCAAGGGTGAAGCTGAATCCCACGATGGGCTGTACAGCCAGCTCGCGAAAGGCCTGCCGCGGGAGCGCGATCCCGCGTCCTTCGCGCAGCATTTCCAGGCCACCCAGCTCGAACCCTTCTACAAGAGCGCAAACGAGAAAGGCTACGTGAAGGGCCTGGCCTGGCATCGTCTTCGAAAGAGCCTGGAATTCACAGGACGCGGCAAGGACGAGCTCCTGGTGCTCGACGCTGGCAGTGGCCTGGGAGAGATGTCCGTCTTCGTGGCCTGCCACGGCTACCGGGTGGTGGGCGTGGAGCTCTCCCAGAAAGCCTGCCAAGGAGCCCGCGCTCTGGCGGAGCGGGTGGGTGTGGCGGAGCGCTGCAGCTTTCGCCAGGAGAGCCTGGAGCAGATGTCCTTGCCAGACTCCAGCATCGACGCTGTGATCGGCAGAGCGTCTCTCCATCACTTCATCAAGTACTCCGGTGTTCCCGGTGAGCTCATGCGAGTCATGAAGCCAGGTGCCGAGGGCTTCTTCGCCGACAGCTTCGGCGAGTTCAAGGGCTACCACCTGTTCCACGACAAGCAGAAGATGGAGCGCCTGGGCGACGTGATCCTCACCAAGCAGCTGGTGGAGGACTACTTCGAGGACTTCGAGCTGATCCTGCATCCGACCGACTGGTTCGTCATGCTCGACAAGCTCGGACAGCGGCTCCTCAGCGTGCGAGCAGAGCGTCTGTTGAAGGGCCTGTCTCGCCTCAACTTCGCCATGGACCGCCGCATCCCCGCCGACTCGCGCGCGGCGCTCTACCTGTCCGGTAGCCTGCTGACCTGCATCCGCAAGCCCACCTCCTGAGGCGCAGCCGGTTTTTCGCGAATCCCGGAACCCATTCTGCACCTGGTATCCACCTTGGTCGATGTGCACCCATGACCTTCGTCCAGATCGAATTCACCTGGCTCTTCCTGGCGGTGTTCGTCGCCTACTGGCTGGTGCGCCACCGCACCTTCCAGAACGCCCTACTGGTGGTGGCCAGCGCCATCTTCTACGGCTGGGTGCACCCCTGGTTCCTGATCCTGCTCTACAGCTCGGCGGTGCTCGACTACAGCATGGGCCGCGCCATGCGGCGCTGGCCGAAGCGCAAGAAGCTGTTCCTGGCCCTGAGCCTCTGCGGCGACCTGGGCATCCTGGGCACCTTCAAGTACTTCGACTTCTTCATCGAGAATCTCGTGGGGGTGATGGGCTCCCTGGGCCTGGACACCAGCATGCACACGCTGGGCATCTTCCTGCCCGTGGGCATCAGCTTCTACACCTTCCAGACCATGAGCTACACCATCGACGTGTACCGTGGCGTCCTGGAGCCCAGGAAGGACTTCCTGGACTACGTCGCCTTCTTAAGCTTCTTCCCCCAGCTGGTGGCGGGTCCGGTGGAGCGGGCCAGCAAGCTGCTGCCCCAGATGGAGCGGCCACGGGAGTTCCAGTGGGAGCTGTTCCGTTCGGGCCTGGGGTTGGCGCTGTGGGGGGCCTTCAAGAAGGTCTGCATCGCCGACCAGATCGCGCCCTACGTGGACAAGATCTTCATCCACTCCGATCCCTCCGGGGCCATGATCTGGGCGGCCACGCTGGGCTTCACCGTGCAGATCCTGGCGGACTTCTCGGGCTACACCGACATCGCCCGGGGTACGGCGCGCATGCTGGGCTTCGACCTGTCGCTGAACTTCGACCACCCCTACCTGGCGCGCAACCCGTCAGACTTCTGGCGCCGCTGGCACATCACCTTCTCCACCTGGATCAGGGACTACCTCTACATCCCCCTGGGTGGTTCCCGCGGCGGCTCCTGGCGCACCTTCCAGGCCACCGCCGGTGCGCTGCTGCTGTCGGGCCTGTGGCACGGGGCCGCCTGGACCTTCGTGCTCTGGGGCGCCTTCCATGCCCTGCTCATCACGGGCTACCGCTTCGTGGGGCGCCGCCTGCCCAAGGCCTGGCGCGTCTCCGTGCCCGGTCAGGTGGGCGCCGTGGCTCTCATGTTCTGCTTCTCGGTCTTCGGCTGGATGATCTTCCGAGAGACCCACATCCACCGCCTACTGCACTATTGGAGCTTGAATCCGTTCTCGGGCACGCCAGAGCAGTGGGTGGCCACCCAGGTGATGCTGGGCGTGGTGGTGGCCTGCTCTGTTCCCATGCTGCTGGTCCTGTTGCTCGAGAAGCTGTTGCTGCCCCGGCTGCAGGGCACCCCCTGGCTGCTGCCGGCGCAGACGACAGCCTGGGCCGCCTGCCTGGTGGCGGTGCTGACCTTCGTCCGTGACGCCGCCAGCGACTTCATCTACTTCCAGTTCTGATCCATGAATTCTCAGATGGACCCTCGTCCCGTGTCGTCCCTTGCCGCCCGCCTGACGGCGGCGATGCTGGCCGTGGTGGGTCCAGGACTGGTACTGGGCATGGGCCTTTCCCAGCTGCTCAGGCCCGTCGAAGATGTACTCTCAGCGAACGCTCGTGCGATGGAAGAGCTGATCGCCTCCACGGAACCCGAAGTGGTTGTAGTGGGCAACTCCCTTGTGCGAAAGGGCATCGACACGGAGATCCTGGGTGCAAACCTGGCCGATCGAGCAGTGCGCGTCACCAAGGTCTTCGAGCCGGGCACCTGGCCGGCCAACTGGTACACCTACCTGAAGAACCGCCTGTACGGTCAGGGAGTTGAGCCCCACGCGGTGATCATCTGCATGGTGCCCAAGACCCTGTTCCAGACGGAGTTGCGAAGCGAGCTGGCCCGCCGCAGCCTGGTGGACCACGCCACCAGCTACGAGCCCCTGATCTACCGCAAGGTCTACGACCAGGAGACCCCAAGTCCCTGGCTCCACCGCCTTCGATACCACCGTGGCGCTTTTCAGCAGACCATCCAGGATGCCCTCCGAGCCTGGCCAGTGGGCCTGTTCGCGCCGCCGGGTGGTGGCACCCTGGCAGAGCGCGGAGAGGCGATAGCGGCGCCGGCGCTGGATAAGATCTTTGGCGGCGAGGACGCGGTGGACATGTCCCTCCACCACCGAGTCATCCCCGTGGTAGAGCACCAGAAGCAGATCACAGCGGCGAGCGAGGGGTCCGCGGTCGCTCGCAGCTTCGTACCCGACTTCCTCGACATCGCGGCGATCCACGATTCCAGGTTGGTCTTTGTACGGATGCCCATGGCTTCTTCACTGCAGGGCTCGGTGGGAGTTTCACCCCAGGTTGAAGCCGAGTTCGCACGCCTGCTCAACCATCGCGGCGCGGCCTATCTGGACTTGTCCGGTACCGGCTTCACTGACGATCTCTTCATGGATGCCGCACACCTGAACGAAAAGGGCCGCAAGCGCTTCAGCGCTCTCCTGGCCCGGGAGCTGCGCAGCCTGGACCTGATGGCAGAGGGTCCCTTCCAGGCCAACCAGGTCCCACTCTATCTGGAGCCCAAGAGCAGCCGCAGCGGTGGATCCGCGGTGCTGGCCGAGCTCACGTTGAAGCCCGACCCAGATGGGCGTCCCTGTCGCTGGGTCGCGTACCACAAAGACCAATTCCTCCTGTCGGACGTGGCCATGACCTCTGCTGGTGTGGGACCTGTCTCACCACTGGTCGTGCTGGAGGACGGCCGCGCGCTACAGCGCGCCACTTGGCCTGGTAGTATCGGAAGAGAATGCTCCGGAGCCTTTGTGCCCCAAGCTGGTCGCAGCTGGATCTCCCCAACAGCCGCGCCGGAGTCGGACCAACCGGCACGGTCCTACAGTCTGGCCCTGTCCGACGAGGTGCCGCTCAAGGTAGATAAGCGGCAAGCCTGGTGGATCCACCCCGGTACCGAGCTGCGCCTGGACTTCGACCTCTGGCCGGGTGAGCCCGGACAATTCACACTGCACCTTGGGCTGGAGCCGCTGCTGGGCGATCCCGAGGGCACCCAGGTCGGCCTCGATGGCCGCACTATCTCGCTGCAGCGTGACGGACGTTGGCTACGGGGCGAACTGGAGAGTCAGACGCCCACTGGCCCATGGTACGTCACCATCCGCTCGCCCCAGGACGGACCCCATCTCCATCTCCGCTGGCTGGGGATCGAGGCCACGGAGGGCAGCGTGGATGTCATCGGCGAGGCGGCGCTCATGGCCCCCCCGTTGGCCACATTCCTCGTGACCAAACAGCAGAGTAGAGCCGAGGCCCTGACCACCCCCGCGCGCTACACCATCGAGCTGGAGCGAGTCAACCAGAAGGGCTGCGCCCGTGCCGCGATCCCGACGCTCTCTGAGCTGACGGACGCCCACATCCAGACTCGCGTCCCCTGCCGGCGATGCTCTCCCCTGCGCATGGCCGAGGATGGCATCCTGATGGATCAACCCCTGCTGTCCTGCATGCCGGTCCGCGGAGGCCGACCTCACCGCAGCTGCCACGAAGGAGACTACTTCATCTTCACAGCCAGCGACGCATCAGATCCGCTGGAAAACGGCCACAGCTACAGTCTCGGGCTAAATCCCGAGCGCCTCGTGGGCAAGCTATGGTGGCTCTATCCCGGCGACACAGCTCGCCTTCCGTTGGTGAACGCCCAGCTGCGCCTGCTGCGCGACGGCGCCTCCGCCCTGACCATCGAAGGAAATGGCTTCGCGGGCCAACCTGGCAGCGAGCTCCAGTTGCGCCTGTTGGTGGACGGCACACCCGTTCTCAACCAGAGCGTCCCCCTGGCGCGATTTGGACAGGGGCCTCTGACACTTCACTTCGAGCACACCGAGACAGCCGGAAAGCTCACGGTTCTGGAGTTGGAGTCCGATCCCGATGCCCCCTTCCTGCTCCTCACCCGAGCTGAACTTGGAACCCGGTAGCTCGCAGCCAGCGTCAACCCGCATCATGCAACCATCCCCTGCTGCGGCGCCGGTCCCGGCATCCCGTACGGGCCTTTCTTCGTTCGGCCACCTCACCGCAGGGGCGACTAGGCCATCGGTGGCTTCGCTCCGAGATGCCCTCTTTGAACGCCGCCTTCGACGCCTCACTACGAGATTCGCTTGCAAGATTCGGGTTCAAACGGAAGAGCCCCTGCTGCGAGCCAGCGCCCGCGGTCGGGAGTGCCAGCACGCCCGGCAGGGTGATCAGGCACTCCCGAGCGCGGGCACTAGTCGATGTAGCCGAGAGCCTGTAGCTCTTCGATCATCTGCTTGTCGGCTGCTGAAGCCATGACAGGGCCGGTGGCATGGGACCCATAGCTGCTGATGGTCTGCTTGGGATGACTCTCGCGGAACTCCGCGTTGAAGATGGCCTCCACCGCCTCTCCATCGAAGTCCTCGGCCACCGGCAGACCGAGACCGAACAGTACCGTGGGGGTCAAATCTTCCACCCGAAACGACTGGATTCCAGAAGAGCGATCGATGTCCGGACCGTAGGCGATGAAGACCCCTGGAGGTGCCACCGGGTGGTGGTTACCGGTGTTCCGAGTGATGGGACCGATGGGGCCCTCCACTTCTCTTCCGTCGATGATCAGGACCCGGGTCGGGTCTCCCTTGAGTACCTGGATGATGGCGTCGGCGCCCACCTCGGCTTCTTTCTCGCTGGGTTCTTGCAGCCGGAAGGCGAAACCGCCAGTGGAGTAGACGATGGGCTTCAATTCCTCCTTGAGCCTCTGCTTGAGGGCCTCGACCTCCTCTGGCTTGACCGTACCGCCATCGTCGCGGCCCTCGACCATGAAGCGCACCGCCTGACGGTACCACTTGGGTGCCGAGTGCCAGCGGATTACCTTGGACTGGGCCGGAATGGCGTCCTGATCCTCGTCCAAGACGGCGTAGCCCATGGCCTCCAGTAGCTGGTCGGTGTAGCAGCGCACATTGACGATCATGCGCTTTGTGGAATGGAAACCGTGGTCTGACAGCAGGAACAGGTTGGCGTCCTCGGGCATTGACGCCAAGACCTCGCCCACGAACTCATCCACCACCTCGTAGTTGGTGGGGATGATGTGCCTCTTGGACTCGATGTCCTCGGGCGACAGGTTCGGGAAAGCACCGGCGTCCCAGTAGCCCCAATAGGGGTGGCTGACCCCATCGATGCAGCGCACATAGGTGAAATATACGTCGTAGTCCTCTTTCAGCATCTCCAGGGTCCACCAGGAGGAGTAGGAGTCATTGCGCGCCATGGGGCCGCACTCCACGAAACGATCCTTGCCGGCCAGGGCAGCGGCCCAGTTCTTGTCGAACATGGCCTGCATGGCCGGGGGGCTGGCGCGATCGTCCATGGTCCGGTCATTCGCAGCGCGTGCGCTGACCACCACGCCATGGATGTCCTCCGAAGGCCAAGAGGCCCACCAGCCGAAGATCGCGGTCTTGTAGCCAGCCAGACTGGTCATGTTCCAGATGGCAGCGGTCTTGCGGTCGTTCGCGCTCATCGGGAAACGGCCCTCCATGGTTTCATTCACGAAGGCGTCGATGCCGTGCCGCTCGGGTGTGACCCCCGTGGCGACCGTAGACCAGATCATGGGAGACGAGCTCCACTTGGAGCTTGACTCCGTACAGAAGCCCTCATCG
Source organism: uncultured Enterobacterales bacterium (assembly GCA_964512185.1). GTDB lineage: Bacteria > Myxococcota_A > UBA796 > UBA796 > JAFGLY01 > CAZEJJ01. Next base: position 15,237 of record CAZEJJ010000107.1, read on the forward strand.
CAGAGGAGAGAGAGATTGGGCATCTTGCCCGCGGACCAGAGATCGTTCACGACGCGCCAGTCCATCCCATCCACCCCGAGCACCACGATTGGATGCACGTCATCAGGCCGCTTCGATGTCAGACCTGGCAGCGCGTCCGTGCCAACCTGCGACGGCTCCTCCGGCGCCTGTTCTTCCAGCACCTGGCCGCCCACAGCTCGCTCGTCGGAGGCAGGCTGATCTGCCACGTCGGATGAGGTGGTGCAGGCAGCCAGAGAGAACAGAAAGAGAGGACAAGTGGAGGGCCTCATGGGTCGTTCCTCGGATGTCGAGCAGCGCGCGTGCGCTCCCGGGAGGCTCACATAACCTCGGCGCGCCGGGCTTGGCGATTCGGCGCAGAGGCACAGCCACGGCCTGCCGCTCCCCCAAGGACGTGGCGGGCGTTAGGGTGCGCGCTTCGAGTAGACCTCCACGTCAAACAGGGATCCTCCCGCCTTCCAAACCTACAGAGACCCTGCCATGTCACGGGAATCCCACACCACCGAGGACGCCGGCAAGCTGGCTGGAGGAGGCGCCGCGATGCTGGCCGGTTCGGTGGCGGACGCGGGCCTGCGCTTCGTCACCAACTGGTTCCTGGCCACCGGCCTGGGCCCGGCATTGTTCGGTGTCTACGCCTTCGCTGTCACCGCCGCCAACGTGCTGGGCATCCTGGGCCCCCTGGGCACCGACACGGGCATCCTCTACTTCGGTGCCCGCCACAAGGCGCAGAAGCAGCGCGCCGAGCTGAAGGGCAAGCTGCTGGCCGGGCTGGCCACGGCCAGTGCCAGCGGCCTGCTCTTCGGATTTGTCGTAGCCCTGGGCACGCTGAAGGGCTGGTTCTGGTCAGACCGCCCCGAGATGGCCCTGGCCGTCACCGTGGTCTCCCCCACCATCCCCATCATGGCGGTGGGGCTGTACGCGGTGGGGGCGGTGCGTGCCATGAAGGACATGCTCAGCCCCGCCCTCACCTGGCTGGTGGGCATCCCCCTCACGCTGCTGGTGGGCTCGGTGGGCGCCATCAAGCTGGGCTGCGGCGTGCATGGCGTGCTAGCGGTCTACACCGCGGCCAACGCCGTGGGCCTGGTACTCACCGGCTGGGCGGCCTGGCGATGGTACGGCAAACTGCTGCTGGAGAGCTTGGTGAAGGCTCAGCCGGGCTGGAGCGAACTGCTGCACTTCTCCCTGCCCCAGGGCATGGCCGGGGCCCTGTACCGCCTGGTGCTGTACACCGACGTTCTACTGCTGGGCACTCTATCCAGCACGGAGCAGGTGGGCCTGTACAGGACGGGCATCATGCTGGCCATGCTGGGTCAGCTCCCAGTAGCGGCCATCACCACCATGTTCAACCCGCAGGTGGCGGAGCTGTGGGCTGCAGGGGAGCGACAGCGCCTGAACCACCTGCTCAAGATCGCAACCCGCTGGTTGGTCATCATCTCCGGGCCCCTGTACCTGGGCTTGTTGGTGGGCCCGGAGCTCATCATCGGCATCTTCGGCCCGGAGTATGCCGGCGCTGCCTCGATCATGGTGATCGTCGCGCTGGGTCAGGTTGTGCACGTGGCCTGCACTCCCGCAGCCCGGCTCATTCCAATGTCAGGGCACTCCTTCGTGCACCTGCTGCTTGCTGCCGGGGCCTTGATCCTCAACGTATCCCTGGCGCTGTTGCTCATCCCACGTCTGGGCGGCCGGGGGGCGGCCGTCGCCAGTGCCATCACCTTCGCAGCCTGGGCTCTGGCCCGCCTTGCCACCGCCTGGTGGCTGACCCGCTGCCTCCCCTTCGCCCCCAGGACCCTGCTGATGCTGCTGGGGACCGCGCTCATCGTCGCTGGCGGCCTATGGGCAGGGCGCCTGGATCTGCCCGGCGGCCAGGTCTACCCGCTGGTGGTCTGCTTGTTGGCCTACACAGGCCTGGCCTGGTCGGTAGGCCGCACCGAGGATGACCACGCCGTGATGGCCCAGGTGAGGTCAAGACTGCAACGCATGTTCGGCCGCACGGGATAGGCTGCCGTCCATGCCCTTCGGGAGACTTCCCATGTCGCAGTTGGCCAAGAACGCCGGACGCCGCACCATGCGCCTGGCCATGCGCCCTGCCCTGCTACGCGCTCCGCTGCGCAGCGCCTCCAAGCGCGGCTGGCTACCCACCTGGATCTGGGGCCGCCTGCCCGTGGAGGTTCCCTTCGAGGTGCACTACCCTCACGGTATCCACTTCCAATACCAACCCTCCGCCTACGACGGCATCGGGCGTCACCTGTACTGGAAAGGTGAGAGCAGCTGGGAGTTCGAGACCATCGAGATCTTCTGTAGGCTCGCGCTGAGGGCTCGAAGGGTGCTGGACATCGGTGCCAACACCGGCACCTACTCGCTTATCGCATGCGCAGCCCACGAAAACACGCGAGTCACCGCCTTCGAGCCCGTCCCCCGCATCCGCGCCCAGGCCAGAGAGGCCATCGATCTGAACGGCTTCCAGGATCGCTGCGAGCTGCGCGAAGATGCCGTCTCGGACAGCATCGGCACCGCCCGTTTCCACGTACCCTCCGAGGCCTTGCCCACCTCAGCCAGCCTGCACGCCGAGGGCTTCCGCAGCCTGCAAGGCCAGCACATCGAGGTTCAACTCACCACCATCGACGCCCTGTTGGCCGAGGACGATGCGGTCGACCTGGTGAAGATCGACGTGGAGGGCTTCGAGGACGCTGTCCTGCGTGGCATGGAGCGAGTCCTGCGGCAGCACCGCCCCGCGGTCTTCTTGGAGTGCAACCACGACGGCCCTGTCCAGGCACTGGGAGCCGTCATCCAGCAGCACGGGCTGCAGCTGTACCACCTCCGCCCAGGCGGGCCGGTCCTCGTGGAGGGATTTAGCGCCGACGCCTCGGACCACCACCGCAATTTCTTGGCTCTACCCCCCGAAAGAGAGGTCTGGTTGCGTGGCTGAGTGACCCGTCAGGGCAGGCGCGGCATGATCCCCTCCCGCAGGATCCGCTCCCGAAGCTGCCGCTCGGTGGCGCCGCCCAGCTGGCTGCGCAAGGGTTCCCACACCGGCGCCAGGCAGAGCTTGGCGAGGATGAAGGCCAGGCCCTCCCGGGGCATACCCGCCAGGCCCACCCTGGGGAGATCCAGGGGATCGCAGTGGCGGGAGACGAAGCCGCTGTCCGCCGAGAACGCCAGCCGGATGCCCGCTTCGCGCAGAACGGCGAACTCACGGGGGCCATAGTCCAAACCGGTATTTCCGTTGGGATAGGCAAAGCTGCGCACAGGGCGACCGATGATCTTGGCCAGCCGGCTAACCGAACCCAGAATCTCTTGGCGAGCCGTGGCGTGGTCCTCGTTGGCCAGGATGGGATGCTCCAGGCTGTGGGCTCCCAGCTCCACCACCGGGGAGCGGGCCACCTCCAGCAGCTGCTCTTCGCTCATGGAACGCTTCGTGGGGAGCGGCAAGTCCGCACCGTTTCGTAGCTGTTCGAGCGCCCCGCGGAGCGTGTCGAGCCCGAGGCTCTTGAGCAGGGATTCAGCAGTGAACTGCTCCGCAAGCGAAGCGTCGAGCCCGAGGTGACGGCAGAGGTGCCTCTTCAACGCCGACTCTTCGAGGCCCTCACGGATGGCATCCAGATCGTCGAACCAGTACCGGAAGCCGGGATCACAGATGCGCGGAGAAACAAACAACAGGGCCGGAATGCCACGCCGCTCGAGCACAGGCAGGGCGTGGTCGTAGAAGGAGCGGCCTCCATCGTCGAAGGTCACGAGGCAGCGGCTGCGCAGCCGGCGGCGCCCGCCCAGCAGCTCCTCCAGGCCCTCCACGTCCATGAAGCGGTAGAAACGCGAGATATGGGTCAGGGCGGTGTCGAACCACTCCTGGGACGGGAGGTGATGGAACAGCAACGCGATGTGGGTGGACATGACCGGGCGTAGCGGATGCATCTCAACCCCCATCGGGCGTGGAGGAGTGCCAGGAGCACTCCCAGCCCAGGTAGCGAGCTAGCCGCCGGTTGTGCGGTCGATAGAAGGTCTCCAGCCTCCGCCGGGTATCCACGGACAGCCCTTCGTAGCTGCCGGCGTTCTGGGGCTTGAAGTCGCCCGGACTCCATGGCTCCAGTTCCAGGAACTCCAGCACCTGCAGGTAGATCCGCTCCGGCTCCGCGAACAGATCCTCCGCGCGCAGCACCAGCAGCTGCTCATCGGCGAAGTGCTCGCGCCAGGCCAGGATCTGCGGCAGGTACAGCCCGCGGGCCAGGTAGGAGAAGATCCGGTAGTTGTGGGAGTAGTAGCCGGGATCGGCCAGCATACGCTCACGCTCGCCACGCATGCGCTCGCTCTCCATCTCCACGGCATCCTCGAAGGAAGCCGACTCCCAGCCCAGCCGGACGTGGTGGTTGTAGTTGGAGTAGGCCCGCCCCACGGGTTCTCGAAGCAAGGCGATGAGCTTCACGCCGGGCAGAGCCTCGGCGACGCGCCGAGCTGCGTGGGGGTGAAACAGGTAGTACGGCGAAGCCTCGCCGGTGATCCCCTGTTCCCCCAGCTCAGCGCGCAGTGGAAAGTGCGCGCGATACCATCGCAGGGGACGCCTGTGGTGGTAGGAGAAGTACTGGATCTCCTTCTTGTGGGACAGGCCCACCTGGGGGTGGCGCTCCAGGTAGGCGTGCAGGGAGCTGGTGCCCGCTTTCTGGGCCCCGATGATGATGAAGCCAGGGAGCCCACGCAGGGGCGCGGTGAGCAGCCTGGGCACCATGGCGGCACGCCGCCGAAGTTCGCTGCCGAAACGGGGGGGGTGGGCCGGAGCAGCTCGGGTCAAGACTCAGTCCTCACGCCGGCCGAACACCCCGCGCCCGAGATCCTTCAAGCAGAGCTTGTAGCCTCGGGCTACGCCACGCAGGAGCCGCGTCACCCCGGTCCCTGGTCGCAGCAGGCCCACCGCCGTGAGCTGGGCAGTCTCGCCAGTGTGCGTCCACACGAATGCAGCCAGGTTCCCGGGTGTCCTGGCCCGGTGGCGGGTGAAGAAGTACCAGCGCGAATACATGATCCGGCTGACGCGGTCCCCGTAGCCCACACGGCCGGCTGCGGCGTGCCGATGCTCCAACCGCGCAGCCGGCTGGTGCACAAGCGACCAGCGTCGCCCGACGCGAAAGGCCAGCTCCACGTCCTCGGCGAAGGTGTAGCCCGGGAGGAACTCCGAGAATGCCTCCTGCTCCAGGCACTCGCGACGGTAAGCGACGCGACCTGTGGCGACCGCTGGCACGAACACCGGCCGACTGGGATCCGTGAGCCAACGCACCCCTCCGCCCATGTAGAGCTTCGAGTCATCTCCAGCGGAGACATGGGATATGCCCATCAAGCCGAGGATCTTGGCCTTGAAAGCCGAGTCTGCAGGCAGGTTGGTCACGGTGCCCATCACCGCGCCCACCGGGACATCCGCGTCCAGCTCGAATGCTTCCATGGTGCGCTCGAAATAATCTGGTTCGAGCACCATGTCGTCATCGAGGAAGAACAGGAACTCGCCAGTGGACAGGCCGATGCCCACATTGCGCTGCAGGGATGTACCCGGCTCCGAGCGCTCGTAGACCAGCCGGATCCCGGACCCCTGCAGGCCAGCGCGGAGGAGGGCCTCCACCGGCTCTCCCGCATCCACCACCACAAGCTCCCCGGGCGTGACGGTCTGCGCACACAGGGATGCCAGGAAGGCCTCCAGTTCCTTCCCGCGGTTCATGGTGGGCATGACCACCGAGATCCTCGTCGACGGCATGTTCATCTCCTTCGCTTGAGGCCCGATGGACCGCGACTGAAACCGAGAGGGAAGCGGAAGCGAGAGCGGGGCGGCCTTCGCATCCCCGGTGGAGGGGCGTAGCCGGTGGCGCCGCGCCTGGCAGCCTCCTCCCGGCCTTTCTGCCTGTGCTCCACCAGGGCCAGTTCCGCAGCGGCTTTTTCGCGGACCTCCAGCTCCTCGTCGGTCTCCACGGATTCCCCGAAGAGCAGACCGGCCATGCCCCAGAAGTACCAACCCAGGGTGACACGAGACACGAAGGCATTGGACAGGAAGTTGTTCACAAAGACCATGCCGCTCATGGCCACCATGAACAGCCCGAACTCCCGAGCCCAGGGGGTGCGGCCCAGGCGGCCCAGGCGAAGGCCATGGCGGATGACCTGGATCTGGAGCACCACGTAGCAGACCAATGCGGTCGGCCCCATCTGGTACATCAAAGACAGGTAGTCGTTATGGGGATCGATATAGCCGACGCGCGGGTCGTAGTAATGCGCGCTGTACAGGGGTTCGGTGAGGACGGCATGCCGCCCCAGCCCGAGCCCCAGGAAGATGTCCCCCAGGGGGTACTTGACGTACTCAGAAAAGGACACCGACCACAGAGCCCAGCGCCCTGAGCCCAGCCAGTCCCTGTCAGATTCGTAGGTGGAATCGGAGAAGAACAGCAGCAGGTCGTCGAAGCGGTCCTGCAGAGTGTCTGACAAAGTCACCGCGACCACCAGCCCCGACACCAACACGAGGGCCATCCCATGACGCTTGGTGATCACGAGGAAAAGCACGAGGAACACCACCAGCCCGAGCTGCGCGTTGCGCACGAAGCTGAAGTACAGGCACACCATCGCCCCCAGGGTGTAGAGGCCAAAGACGAAGGTGGTACCCACCCTGCGAACGTATGAGAGCCAGAACACACCCATGCAGCTGAACAGCAGCATCATCAGGGCGTGGTTGTGCAGGTTGTGGTATCCGCCAACCAGTCTGTTGTAGCCATCCAGCTCCATCTCCATGCTGCCCGTTCCAAGGTGGTAGAGCGAAACCACGATGGGAACCACCGACGTAGCAGTGAATAGGATGAACATGCGCATGCGCTTGCGAGTGGTGTCCATGAACGCCGACACGAGGAACATGAGCAGGAAGGTGGACAGGTAGCGAGCGACGATTTCCACACCCTCGCGCAGGTCCAGATTGCGAAACGCCGCGATGAGGATGACCACCACGTAGGGGATGAACGTGATGATGGCGGGATGCCGACCGAACCGCTTCAACTCAAGGTAGAAGAGCACGAGCGCCAAGCCCGCCACAGCTCCGCTGAACAGCTCCATCACGTTCAGGCTCATGATCTCCACCGGCACCCACCAGAGCAAGTCGATGATCACACGCAGACCGAAGAAAGTGAGCAGCGCCACTTCGGGCCTGGTGAAGAAGAACAGACCTACGACGATGGACAGCAACACCACGAACTGGGGTAGCCATGGCAGAGACATCGTGCTGGCCATCAGCACGATGAAGAGTACCAGCGCGAATCCCAGCCCCAGGATCAGGGAGAAATCCCGAGGCGTTTGAGGCAGCAAGGTGAGGCGCGATTTCATGGCGTGACGAAGCCAGGGGGGGACAAGAAACGTTGGGGACCGCGCCATAGGCCGGGGACTGGGGGGCCAGCCCCGAGCGCCGGCCCCTCTATCCCCCCCGACCTTGGTTTTCACCCGTTGGTGGAGCCAAGGGCAGTCAAGGATCCCTGAAGATGCCGCTAGGCCCTCCATGCAGGGGGCGGCCAGGCCGGTGGATAGGGCAGCAGAGGGACATCGTTGAACAGGCCTCCCACCAAGATGGGGCGCGGGGCCGGTGGACCATCGGCCACCCCAGGCCATACGTACATGGGCAGCTCGTCCACCTTGAGGAACCGGCAGCGCCTGTAGGCCTGTCCGAGGATAGCGCAGGAGGAATCCGCGCCGATGCGAATGGGCCCAAACGCGGCCAGCCGCCTCACCACCTCCATCACCATCCAGCGATAGAGCTTGACATCTGCGTCCTTGGCGAACAACTCGAGGATCCGTGCCTGCAGCCCATCCGCCCCAGGTCGCACCACGCCCAATCCCCAGCCGCGCAGCGCCCCTTCGTCAAGGAAGTACAGCGAAACGAACTGACCCATGGAGGGATGCCCGCCGATCATCCAGCGCAGCATCTCCGGATCGGGCAGGCTCACCGAGCCGTAGCCAGCGACCTGCCTGTACAAGCCCAGGATCTCCTCACCCGGGAAGGCCACCGGCAGGACCTCCCAGCCGCGGCGAATGCGCCCAGCCCGCGGCTGGAACCACAGCCGCGTGGCCAGCTCACTCCCCACCCTGAGCAAAGGTCGGGGTGCTTTGACCCGCCCGGCGATCTTGTCCGCTGTCTGCTGGCCCGACAGCGGCAGAACGAAGGTGGTGACGGGGCCGGCTTCCTTCCAGCCAAGCTTGGGGATGCGGTCCCGAGTATCGGCGGTGCCACCCACCACATGGATGCAGCGGCCCGTGTCCATCAGCTTGTGGATTACCCGCACACCGAAGCCTCCACCGCGAGCCTTGGGGGAGGCGAACCAGTCATGGATCTCCCAGGACCAGCGCGTCTCATCTCGATAGCGCCACTGCTTGCGGAAGAAACCCAGCATGGCCACGCACTCGTCGCCGCGCATGCCCAGGTAGGCGATGGGCTGCGAGGGGCAGTCGAGGTAGCGCCATCGAAAGAAGGCTGGATCAGTGGGGCGCTCCCAAGTGAGCTCGGAGAAGTCCCGCACGGTGTCCAGATGGGCGGGCTCGAAGGGGACGATGTCGATCTGCATGATGGGCACCGAGGAGCGATGATGGACCGAGTCCCCGACGCCGCGACGCCGGTGTTCGGATGGCCCGAAGCTGGGGCGACCGACTACAGGCCCAAGCCTTCGATGAGGTAGGCCGCGCCAGCGTCGGTGCCGCCTTCGTCGGCCTGGTAGGTGCCCACGATGAGCCAGGGCAAGCCACTACCGTCCAGATCGTCGGAGAACTTGACCAGCTGGCCAGCGGCGTCACTGGCGTAGGTGCCAGTGAATTGGCCGTCCGCCGAGCTCGTGCTGACCGTACCGGTCACCAGGCCGTAGAACACATAGGCTGAGCCCGCCGAGCTGTGCTCACCCGTGGCGCCCACCATCAGGGCCGGGGTACCCGAACCATCCACATCAGCATGTCCGGCCACGGAGGAACCCAGCCCACCACCACTGACGGTGCCGTAGATCTTGGCTGTAGATGCGATGGCCAGGTCGCCGCTGGTGACAGGTCCCAGCACCAAGTAGGCGGCTCCACCGTCGGAGGCGCCCTGGTCGTCACCTGTGGAGGACACCAGGATATCTTCGTAGCTATCTCCGTTCTGGTCGCCAGCGGGAGCGATGGCATAGCCCGCGTAGTCAGACAGACCCTCGCCATCGAGGATGGCATCGGCATCGGCGGCGCTGAAGGCACCCGTGGGGGCGGTGTCGAAGAGGTAGACGGCGCCGGTATTGGAGTTGGCGTACAGTGTGCCCACCATGATCTCGTCCAGCCCGTCGCCATCAGTGTCGCCAGCACGCGAGACGAACTTGCCGAAGCGGTTGTTGTCGGTCTCGCCGTAGATGTAGTCGTCTACGTCGGACAGCTCGTAGTCGCCAGCGGTGATGGGGCCGTAGACCAGGTAGGCGATGCCCGAAGAGGTGCCGTTGGGATCGGCCGAGTTGGCACCCACCAACATGTCGTTGTAGCCATCGCTGTCGATATCTCCCACGAAAGCGAGGCCATCGGGGCCGGCGGCCCGGTCGTAGGCTCCGCTTCCCGCCCAGCTGGCGTCGGCATCCGCCAGGGAGAGATCACCTGAGGTCTTGGTGCCGTCGTCACCGAAGACCATCCACACCGCGCCACGTTCGGAGTCGGGGGATGCCGATCCCAGGGCGAAGTCCACCGATCCGCCGCCGCTCATATCGTAGCCACCTGCTGAGCTCACAGCGGCGTAATCGCCGGCATTGGCACCCGTGAAGGTCACGTCAGCCCCTCCGGCGGCGTAGCTGTCCATGGTGGCCTGACCCCAATCGGCGATGGTTGTGGCGCCGTAGTAGACGTAGCCCACACCCGCGGTACCACCTGCGGCGCGGGAGCCGATGAGCAGATCGTCGACGCCGTCCGCGTTCCAATCGCCCATGTTGGCGATGGTTCGCCCGCCCTGGTCGTTGGCGGCTCCGCCCAGGAACACCAGGTCGCTGTTCTGCAGGTCCATGGTGCAGGCACCGGCCGCGCCGTCGCAGTCGTTGTCGATCTCGTCGTTGCAGACCTCGTCGGCGCCAGGGTTGACGTCGATGTCGGCGTCGTCGCAGTCCGAGGCGTCGTCCACGTAGCCAGGGGGCTCGGAGCAGGCGTCCTGGGAGTCGTCGGGATCGCCGTAGCCGTCCTCGTCGGCGTCGGCGTACCAGGTCTCAGCGTCCTCGGACTCGGACTCGTCGGCCACACCGTCACAGTCGTTGTCGGTGCCGTCGCAGAGCTCGGTGGCGTCGGGGTTGATGGAGCCATCGGTGTCGTCGCAGTCGCCGGAGGAGGCGGTGTAGCCGCTGGGCTCGTCGCAGGCGAAGGTGGCCGAGGCGGAGTTGCCGTAGTCGTCGCCGTCGT